>CAMWLJ010000059.1 GCA_947175055.1 uncultured Lachnospiraceae bacterium
CTGATCAGGCCGTTGTTATTTTGGCGCCGGATGCGGAGAGGATAGGAGAAAGGCGTTCCTCAGCAAAAAAAGCTTCGGAATGGAGGAAACTATAGGTTATGATTTATGATTGTATTCCCTTTTTTAACGAACTGGATATTTTAAAGCTGAGAATGCAGATCCTGTCGCCTTATGTGGACAAATTCGTGCTGGAGGAGTCGACTGTCACTTTTTCCGGGAAACCGAAGGAAATGCTCTTTGCGAAGAACCGGGAAATGTTCCGGGAGTTTGAGGACAAGATCGTCTATATTGCGGTGGATAATTCGCCTATGAGCGGCGTGACGACTCACGAGCGGGATAAATTCCAGAAGAACCAGCTGATCCGCGGCCTGCAGGGCTGCAAGCCTGACGATATCGTGATCTTCAGCGATGTGGACGAGATCCCGAAGCCGGAGACGCTGCAGAAGATCCTGCGGGAGTTTGATCCGGATAAGATCTATCATCTGGCACAAAGAATGTTCTACTGTTTCCTTGATATGGAGGAGGTCTCGGGGAATCTGCTGTCTATTACCGGGGAATTTCCGGGGATCAAACAGAAGCAGTGGCTGGGTACGAAGATCTGTAGTTTTGCTAATCTGCCGGAAGAAGGCATTGTGTATTTGCGGGAGGTATCCCCCGGGGATAGGCGCAGCGTGCGGGTGGCCGACGGCGGCTGGCATTTCGGCTATATGGGCGGTGATAGAGATGTGGCGAAGCGGATCGGTGATAAGGTACAGGCAGCAGCCCATCAGGAGTACAATAAATCTCGATATCTGAACGAGGCGGTGGACAGGCTGCTGTGCGGTGAGGATATATTCGGGCGTAACGCCCGGTTCGTGCGGGTTCCCATTGACGAAAGCTATCCTGCCTATCTTAGAGAGCATCAGGAAGAGTATGCTTTCCTGATCGCGCCTAAAGTGAGTCAGGCGGGAATCTTATGCAAGAAGGTGAAGCTGGCCTGTATGCAGGGGCTGCGTAAGCTCCACGGCGCAGCTGTACGTCTGCGCAGAATCTGAAATTCTGCGCGCGTCCTCAGCGCAAAGCGCTTCGGAATGGAGGTAAAGATGGAATTGTACCGCAAAGTTAAAGATGGCAAAGTTCCCTGGTATCTTTTCTATATCGGGCTGACCATTGAACTTCTTATCGTTATCGTTGACAAAAGCAGCTATACCAATCCGATAGAGGGCAGGCTGTTCCAACTCACATTTTTGCTCTTTTTTCTGAAGCTGGTGCTGACGGACTATGGCAAAAAGGAGTGGTGTATGATCCTGGCACTGGAGGCGGCAGCTGTCTTGTCATACAAGGTGACAGGGGCCAATGATCTGATCCGTCTGGTGGTTTTTGTGGCAGCATGCAAGAATATACCGCTCAGGCAGATGATGAAATATGCTTTCTATGTGACACTTGCAGGATGTTTGGTCATTGTCGCGTTGGCTGTGACCGGTATATACGGTGACATGAGCTTGACACAGGCCTATGGCAGGCAGGACATGGGGAGCACAGTCTATAGCGGTGTGGAGGCAGCCAGGGAAACCAGATATACGTTGGGCATGGGACACCCAAATGCTCTATCCTGTATGTTCCTGATGTTGATCGTAATGGGTGTCTATGTGTGGGCTGCGAAGCTGAAGTGGTATCTGTATCTGCTTCTGATGCTGTTGAACGTGGGTGTGTATTGGATCACCGGTTCCAAGACGAGTATGCTGATTACGACGGCTTTTCTGGCAGGAGCGTGCTTGCTGCATTATTGTAGCTTTCTGCAGAAAAATATGCTGGCCTATCTGGGCGGCCTGCTTGTCTTCATCGTGTGCATCGCATTTTCCGTGGACGCCGCAGCGTGTGCACAGCGGGTGAGAGATGTTCAGTGGAATGAATTTTATTACGGCCAGCCGATGGATAATGCACATATCACTACCCTGAGTAAGATCGACAGGAAACTCAGCGGCAGGGTCGTGTCACTGGCCGGCACAACGGACAAGGAAGGGATGATCCATACCTGGTCAGTCTTCTCGGAGCCGGACAATATGGGCTATTATTTTGACATGGGTTGGGTGAAGCTTTTCTACCGCTATGGTATTATTCCCGGTATATTGTATCTTATGGCGCAGCTCGTATTCCTGTGGAAACTCTATAAGCAGAGGGATGCCTGCGGTCTGCTCGTTTTTACGATCTTGACAATTTATACGGTGGTGGAGGCACATTTGATCTCCGTGTATATCGGCAGGAATTTTATGCTTATGATGATGGGATACTATCTTTTACCGGCGGCGATCACGAGAGAGCCGAAGGCTCGGAGTGAGCGACTTTCATAGCAAGGACGTGCAAGTGGCGGCTGAGTGGATGGGCGTGCAAGCAGCGACGTGAGGCCTTAGGCCGCGAACGGCAGCAGAAGAGGTTGCAGATGAACAAGAAGATTGCTCTTAAAATGATATGGAAAACAGGATTGACCTTGCTCGCAGGGGGAGCAGCTGGGCTGCTGCTCTTACTGCTTGTTTATCTGATCCCAACGGAGCCGATGATAAGAAATGCCCGGTCATCCGTTGACATTTTCAGGGAGGAAGGAGCCTCTGCCCAGGTCACGCATGGCTATGCATCCACTACACTGGATAACTATACGGATGCGTGGATGTTGCGCAATGCATTTTACAATGGAGAAGAGTCTGCATGGCAGAAAAGCCTGCATGTTTATTATTATGGATATATGGATGGGCAGATAGAGGGTGTATGTGAGAGCATGATCGCCTGGCTGGAAGGCAAAGAAGGATACGAAAGGCTGTCTTATGCAAGGTATTGGCATGGCTATCTGACAGTGTTGAAACCGTTGTTATATTTTTTTGATTATGGAGATATCAGAGGAATCTTGAAGTTTATCGAACTGGCAATATTTGCCTGTCTGTGTGTCTTGCTGGAAAGACGGAATATGACGGGGGTCATACCGATGCTGGTGGCTGTCATGATGTGTGTGGAATTTCATATCATTGGCATGTCGATGCAGTTTTCCTGGGTTTTTATCATTGCAGGATTGGCCTGCATCGTTATTTTGAAGGGGTATCCGAAGATTGGAGAAGCACTGGAGACAGGGTTATTTTTTCTGGGGATCGGAATGCTTACCAGTTATTTTGATTTCTTGACTTATCCGGTCTTTACGCTGGGTATTCCGCTGCTGCTGTTGACGCTGTGCATGAGAACTTCCAGGGAGGCAGAGCGCAATCTGTATCTTCCCTGTATGGCAGTGAAGCATTCCGTATTCTGGGCCATCGGTTATGCAGGTATGTGGGCGCAGAAGTGGATACTTTATACGATCTTTACAGGGGATAATCTGATCGCGGACGGTATCCGGTCGGTTTTGCTGCGTTCGGGCAGGGATGTCATGGGAGAGCAGAGAGGGTATTTGGATGCAGTGGGTAAAAATATTGCAGTTATGAGCAAATATCCGTATCTGTTGGTCTGTGCGGCGGCAGTTGTGGCACTATTTGTTATGAGAAAGAGGGCGGAACGGTCTTTGTTTTCCTCAGGCGCTTTTGCTGCTTACCTGTATATCGCCGCACTGCCGTTTGGCTGGTATATGATCAGTGTCAATCATTCGTATATTCATTCCTTTATGACATACAGGGGGCTGGGCGTTACTGTTTTTGCAATGCTTGCCGTGGTGTCAGAATTGCTGAATAGAAAGAGATCAGGGTGTAGTGATGGGAAATGACAGGCCAAAAGTGCTGATGGTCGGTCCGGACAGGAGTGTCCGCGGCGGCGTATCGGGGATGGTTAATAATTATTTTGATGCCGGGCTGGACCGGATGCTGGACTTATGCTATATCGGTACGATGGTGGATGGGTCCAAGTGTAGAAAGTTGCAGCAGGCCGTCAAGGCATATATGCGTTTTCTGGTAAAGCTGCCGCGTTATGATATCGTGCATGTCAATATGGCGTCTGATTCCAGCTATTACCGCAAGGCGCTGTTTGTGCAGACGGCCAGGATATATCATAAGAAGATCGTGATCCATCAGCACGGTGGAAGTTTTCAGGAATTTTATCATCAGGAACTGAGCGAAAGAGGCAGAAGGAGAGCCAGGAGAGTGTTGTCCATGGGAGATGCTTTTCTGGTGCTTGGTACGGAGTGGAAGAAATTCTTCGGCCCTCTGATCGGTGAGGAGCGGATCACCGTACTGCCTAATGCAGTCCGCATTCCGAAGAAGACAGAGAAACAATATGGCGCCCATAGAATCTTATTTCTTGGAAGACTATGTAAGGCAAAGGGGATCGGAGAACTGTTCGGCGCGGTCAGGCAGCTTCGGGAGAAATATCCCGGCGTGCATTTGTATCTGGCAGGCGTGTGGGAAGAGGAAGAATTGGCCGGTCAGATGCGGATGCCGGAAGGATGTGTCACCGAGACCGGATGGATCGGCGGCGACCAGAAACAGAGATACCTGCAGGAATGTGATATTTTTGTATTGCCGTCTTATTTTGAAGGGCAGCCGGTATCCGTATTGGAAGCCATGGCAAATGGCTGCGGGGTCGTGGCATCCCGGGTGGGGGATATTCCGGATATGATCGTGGACGGGAAGACAGGATTTCTGTGCAGGCCGCAGGATACGGAGAACCTGCGGGAGAAACTGGACAGGCTGCTGGCGGATCCGGTGCTGTGCAGGACACTTGGTGAAAATGCCCGCAGAAAGGCAGAGGAAGAGTTTTCCATTGAAAGTAATATAGAGCAGCTGCTTAAGATCTATAGAGGGCTTGTGGGCGGCGGATAATGAATCGGACTTGAAAATTGTCCGAAAAAATGCTATTCTAATCAGATATATCGCACATTTTTGTTTTGTGGGATGCTGGTATATTAGTCAGGCAGGACAGTATAAGAATGGAAGGAGCAATGAGGAAAATATGGAAATGATAGGATTGTTTGTACCGGCAATGTTCAGCGTATGGATCAAGCATAAGCGGAATACGGAGCTTACCTGGAGTATGCCAAAGATCGTGTTTGAATACGGTATCTATGTTTTTGTGAATGTTTTTATCACTACCTGCATTATCACATATGCGTTGGGGATATCAGGGGTGACATCTGATGCTTTGACCAGCTTTCCTTTTTTTACAAAGTATACGCTGATCGCGTTAGTGATGGCAATCTTGGTCCCGTATGTGGAAGAGATTGTCAGCAAATATTTCAAGGTTACCCTGACAGTGAGGCCGAAGGTTGAAAAATCACACTGATGTGCTGATTTTTCAACTGCGAGTTTGTGCCGGAGCCACAAACTCGAGATTGCAGAGCCAAATTTGAAATTTGGCTCGCGGCCTTCGCAAAAGAACTGCTTCGGCATGGAGGGAAAGATGAGAAAAAGTAAGATCGTCTGGAAAATGATCAGAAGTATTTTACTGGTGGTCATTTTTTTCCTGCTATTTCTTTTGATCAGGTCGGCAAGCTGGTTTTTGACGAATTTTCATGAGGTTGAGATTTCGACTGCGCTATATCAGATCGTCAGCCCGCTGAAGGGTACGGAATCGGGGGTCTTAAATGGTTATATCAACCAATGCCTGTATCCTTCGTTTTCGTACGCCGTTCTATGCGTAGCAGCGTATACACTCTTTGATATGATAGCGGGATATCTTATTCTGGAGATGAATATTCGGATCGGTTCAGGAACTTTTTGCCTGAGGGCAGGAAGCGGCCGATGGGTGAAGAAAGTCAAGGTCATCGTTTTGTGGGTGGCGATTGTGGCGTTGGGAGCAGGCGTTTGGAACAGAGCAGTGGCAGTAGGGCTTCCGGAATATGTAAGAAGCAGGATAGACACATCTACAATATTTGAGACGGAATATGTGGATCCGGATACAGTTGCGATCCGTTTTCCTGACAAAAAGAGAAATCTGATCGTTCTCTATGTGGAGTCCATGGAGGCTACCTATTCTTCTGTAGAGGAGGGGGGAGGAAAGGCCTATGATTATATTCCCGAGCTGACTGAGCTTGCGAAAGAAAATGTACATTTCTCCAATGACAATGATCTGGGTGGAGCAGCAGGTGTTACCGGAACAGGCTGGACCATGGGGGGATTATTTTCGAGCGCGAC
Organism: uncultured Lachnospiraceae bacterium; assembly: GCA_947175055.1. Taxonomy (GTDB): domain Bacteria; phylum Bacillota; class Clostridia; order Lachnospirales; family Lachnospiraceae; genus UBA3282. The sequence goes on from CAMWLJ010000059.1 coordinate 6,081, forward strand.
GGGAGTGCCCTATAAGCTGCCTGTCGATGGGAATAATGCGGGAGAGTATGAGAGCTTTGCGCCGGGTCTGAAGGGACTTGGTGAGGTACTTTTGGAAAACGGCTATCAGAATTATTTCATGTGTGGTTCGGAAGCCGTTTTTGGCGGACGTAAGGCCTTCTTTGAACAGCATGGGGATTATCATATTCTGGATTACACGACTGCCAAGAAGGACGGGATCATTCCAGAAGATTATCATGAATTCTGGGGCATGGAGGATGCCAAATTATATGAGTATGCCAGACAGGAGCTGACGAAGATCGCACAGCAGGAGGAACCTTTTGATTTCATGATGCTGACGGTGGATACGCATCCTGCTGACGGTTATATATGTTCCCTGTGCGAAGCGCAGTATCCGTCACAATATGAAAATGTACTGGCCTGTGCCAGCAGTCAGGCGGCACAGTTTGTAGCCTGGGTGAGTGAGCAGGAGTGGTACGAGGACACCACGATCGTCATAACGGGTGATCATTTGAATATGAAGGCAGATTTCTGGGATGATATCGGAGACTATCAACGGAAAATATACAATTGTTTTATCAATCTGCCGGAAGGAATCCTGGAAGGCCAGATGAACGACAGAGACTTTACGATTCTGGATATGTTTCCGACAATACTGGCAGCAACCGGCGCCAGGATAGAAGGTGACAGACTGGGACTGGGGACGAATCTGTTCTCTGAGCAGGAGACTTTGCCGGAAGAGATTGGTTTCGATACGCTTAACAGCGAATTAAAGCTGTATTCAAATTATTACTATAAGAATTTTGTTGTAGGGGACAGGAATTGAGGCGGCAGAGTTAGCTGCGATGTTTCTTCACCTGGAATCTGTGGAATCATGATGAGCAGATAACCTTTTGAACCGGACTGAGAGTTCGTGGAATCAGGACGGCCGGGCACTGCAGAGCAGATCATATCATATTTCGGGAGAGTACTATGGAATCGCACAATCAGATAAAGAAGATCGTATGGGCTGTTTTTTGCAGCATTTCAACCTTTCTTTTGACAGGAACGATCTGGATCCGCAGGACCTATGGAGTCCTGGCGCTGGCAATGGTAAGTGAATCGTTTAGAGATGGCCTGAAGAACAAGAGGATACTGTTCGTCAGATATGTTATGGTTCCTACGCTCGTTGTATTCCTTGTTTCTTTGATCGTGAACAGATGGCTGAAGGGATCGCATAGGCGGAGTCTGACTTATGTGATGGGTGGTCTTATGGCGGTGAGCATCGGTGCTGCCGTGATCGGCCTTGATGTTGGGGCCTACATAAGCCGCCAGTATGGACTGAGCCGGCAGCATTGGTATGACACTGATGATTTGGTGGTACATGCGCTGGGAAGTATCGACGGTATTCCCAATACGAATTCCAGGGAGGCGCTGGAGAACAGCTATCAACAGGGAAACAGGCTGCTGGAGTGCGATATGATCATGACATCGGACAGAGAGCTTGTGGCCTGCCATGACTGGGTATCTTGGAATCGAAATACAGAAGTCGAAAAACCGAGGGGGGGGGCAAAATGAGATTTACATACCAACCCTGGAAGTTTTTATGGAACATAAATTCCTTGGGAAGTATACACCGCTTTCGCTTGCGGATCTGGCGCTGTTTCTCAAAGAGCATCCTGACGCCTATGTCATTACGGACACGAAGTATGTTGAACCGGAGGAGATCAAAGTCGGTTTCCAGGAGTTGGTAGACGTGGTCAGAGAGAACGACTGTGAGGAGGTTCTCGACCGTTTTATCGTGCAGATCTATCACGGTTATATGCGCGGCCTTATAGAGCAGATCTATCCGTTTGATAATTACATCTTTACCTTATATGAAGAAAAATATGATGGTGACGAGGAGAGACTGGAAGAGTTCGCCGAGTTCTGTATGCTCTATGGTGTCGATGTGATCACAATGAAAGCAAAATGCTACCACGATGAACTGCTGGATATCTGTAACCGGTATGGACTACGGCTGTTTGTCCATACGGTAAACGATCCGGAAGAAATTGCAGCATTCCACGCAAAGGGTGTCGGCGTATATACTGACAATGTAGAGAGATAATCTTAACAGATAGAGTCTGTCTGCTGTCAAAAGGACAGGCAGGAGCAGATATGGGGGCAGGGATGGACAGGAATGAGCCGTTAGTCAGTGTGATCGTACCGGTTTACAATGGACAGGATTATTTGGAGAATTGTATCAGGAGCATTCAGGAGCAGACATACGGCAATCTGGAGATCCTTATTGTCAATGACGGCTCTACGGATGCCACCGGTTCTGTGTGTGACAGACTTCTGGGAATGTATGATAATGTACGAGTCCTGACACTGGGGGACGAAGGGGTATCTGCCGGGAGAAATGCCGGGATAGAAGCGGCGAAAGGGGAGCTGATCACTTTCGTGGACGCGGATGACAGACTGCGTCCCGATATGCTGAGGACCTTGTATGAATGTATGACAAAAACAGGCAGTGAAGTGGCCGGATGCCGGTTCTTTTCCTGGAGAAATGAGGAAGAATGGGAGCAGGCGCTTGCTGCGGAGACTGTTTCGGACCGGATAGAATGTTATGAACCGCACCGATACTTGCGGGATGCGCTCCTGCGGGGCAACAGCCGCTGTTGGAGTAAGCTGTACCGGAGGAAGATCTTGGAGCAGGTACAGTTTCGGGAGAAACTGACGATCGGGGAGGATCTGCTATTTCTGGTGAACATGCTTCCTTTTACAGCGAGGATCGCGGAGACGGACTATCCCGGGTACGGATACTTTCAGAATCCGGGGGGAGCGATCAACCGGGAGTTTACACCGGGATATATGGATCAGGTCAACTGCTGGCAGTTTGTGAGAGAGGCAGTCAGCCGGATGGACCAAAGCCTGGATGCGCAGGTATGTACTCATTATGCGATGGGCATCATGCTCACTGCCGGTAAACTTGCCAGGCTTAAGGCAGACAAACGGCGGGCATATCAGGCATATATCGATATATGCCATAAGCGGCTGTGGGAGGTGCTGCGGGTGCCCGGTGTCTATGGCAGACTGTCTGCCGGCTATAAGGTGAAGACAGGGATGTTCCTGCTGTGGCCGGGACTGTATCTGTATCTGTACCATATGCATAAGGAGAGGTTATGATCATTGTCAGGGCAATGGGCGGGCTGGGCAATCAATTGCAGCAGTACGCGCTGTACAGGAAATTGGAAGCGACAGGAAAAGACGCCAGATTGGATATTTCGTGGTTCCGGAATGAAGCGTTTCGGGCCGGAATGGCGGCGGAGAGGGATTTGGAGCTGGAGGAACTGCAGCTGCCGCCCTATAAAGCTGCGACCGAGGAAGAAATACGCACTGTCCTTGGAAGGCTGTGGGAGGAGAAGGAGAAGACAACAGGGAAGATCGGAAGGAAACTGCATCTTCTTAAGAATCCTGCTTTCGAGGAAAACGGATTGTACCATGAAGAAGTCCTGTCCATGGATGATAAATATTTAGTTGGGTATTGGGCCTGCGAGAAATATTATGCGGATATCCTGGATGTTTTGCGGCGGGATATCTCTTTTCCACCGGCCGGTGATAACAGACTGCAGGAGAGAAATGAAGAGACGATCCGGCTGATGGAGGGGGCACAGTCAGTCAGCGTGCATATCCGCAGGGGAGATTATCTGGACGATGTCAATCGGTCTCTTTTTGGCGGGATCTGTACGGAAGCTTATTATCGGGCAGCGATCGCGTATATGCAGGAAAGACTGCCGGATGCGAGATTTTTCCTGTTTTCGGATGATATCCCTTATGTGAGGGAACAGTATCAGGGAGAGCAGTACCAGATCGTCGACTGGAACCAGGGCAGGGACAGCTTCTATGATATGATGCTGATGAGCCGCTGCAGACATAATATCTGCGCAAACAGCACTTTCAGTTTCTGGGGGGCAAGGCTGAATCCTCACAAGGATAAGATCATGATACGGCCTTCCATACACAAGAATACACAGACTTGCGTACCAGAACAGATGAAGGAATTATGGAATGGATGGGTGTTGATCACACCCCAGGGTAAACTCGTATAGCGCTGAGATCCGGCATGGAAGGATCATGGAGGGTAGAGCGGAATTATGCAGAGAACAAAGTATAAGATCAGTGTGATCGTTCCGGTCTATAATAAAGAGAAATATCTGGAGCAGTGCATTGACAGCATTCTGGCACAGACTTATACGGAACTGGAGCTATTGCTCATAGACGATGAGTCTACGGATTCCAGCGGGTTAATCTGTGACCGGTATGGAAAGAAAGACAGGCGCGTCAAGGTGATCCATCAGAGAAACGGCGGTCCTACGGCGGCGGCCGTGGCCGGCTTGCAGGCGGCAGCAGGAGACTACTGCGCTTTTGTGGACAGTGATGATTATGTCAGTGAGGACATGCTGCAAAAGATGGCCGGATGCCTGACCGGTTGTAAGGGTGAGGTGGTCTGCTGTAATCATGTGCTTGAGAAGCGCAAGGAGACGGTTCCTGTCATACTGCCTTTGAAGCCCGGCGTATATGAGGGCGCAAGGCTGGAAGAAGAGATCAAGGACAGGCTGCTTGGCCAGGAGAACAGGATCATTTCCATGTCGCGGTGCATGAAGCTTTGCGAGAGATCGATCTTTGAAGGAAATGAGAAATATTATGATATGAAGATCCGCATGGGGGATGATTTTAACCTGATCTATCCTGCATTGCTGGCTGCCAGCCGGATCGTCATCATGGAGAATGCTTTGTTCTATCACTACCGCTATGTGGAAGACTCTATTGTACACAGATACGATCCGGGCACTGCTGACAGCATTGAGAGATGGTATCGGTCTGCCAGACAGGTGGTGGCAGACAGACAGGTCCCGGAGGGTGAGGGAAAGCTGAACCGGGAATACTGTTATATGATGATGTATGTCATGAAGAATGAACTGCGTAATCCGGATCGGGATTATGTGCGGAAGATACAGGCTGTATTTCTGGATGAGGAAGTAAGGAGAAGGATCCTGCATACACCTCTGTCAGTCACGAACAGGGCAAATGCGCTATTGTACCTCGGCATGCAGTATCCCAATAAAGTGCTGCTGTATATTTTGCGGACGGTCATGATGCACTATGACAGGATGGGGAGAAAGTAGGAGAGGGTAAGGTTGAAACAGGGACAAGAGAAAGGGTATGGCCGGTAAACATGAATGATCGGATTGTTATGTACTTGCATGGAGGCAGTGGAAATCATGGTTGTGAGGCGATCGTGAACAGTACCTGCCATATGATAGAAGATATTCCGAAGCTTCTCGTGACAAACAGCGAGAAGGAGGACAGATTCTATTCCCTGGAGCCTCTGTGTGATATTTTGCAGGAACGGAAGATCGCGGAGCACTTTTTTGCCCATGTCTGGTATTATGCATGGCGTGCAGTGTTTCACGATCCGGAATCTTTTATGCGGTACCGTTTCCGGGATGTCCTTGGAAAAAACCGGGCGCCGCTCTATCTTTCGATCGGCGGCGACATGTACTGCTATGAACTGTCCAGGAAGGAAGCGGTCACAGCCAACAGCACTTTCGTCAGAGCCGGGGCTAAGACGATTCTTTGGGGGTGCTCTTTGGAGCCTGAGTTGTTGGAAGATCAGACCGTTGTAGAAGATATGAAGCGGTACACACTGATCACACCCAGAGAGTCCATCACGGCGGAGGCGCTGCACCGGGCAGGTGTGGTCGAGAATGTAAAGCTTTTTCCGGATCCGGCGTTTACTCTGGAGCCGGAGAAGACGGAACTGCCTGCAGGGTTTCAGTCGGGGAAGACGATTGGGATTAATGTCAGTCCGATGATCGTCAGACATGAGCAAACGGCAGGTATCACACTGGCCAATTACCGCAAACTGATTGATCATATACTACAGACTACAGATGACAGTGTGGCATTGATTCCGCATGTTATGTGGAATTATAATGACGACAGATTAACGCTGCAGGAGCTTTACCGGGGATTTGAGGCCGATGAAAGAGTGCTGCTCTTTCCGGATCTGTCCTGCGGTAAGCTGAAATATATTATTTCTCAGTGCAGAGCTTTTATAGGGGCCAGGACACATGCGACGATCGCGGCATATTCCAGCTGCGTTCCGACATTGGTGGTGGGATACTCCGTGAAAGCAAGAGGCATCGCCAGAGATCTGTTTGGGACGGAAGAAAACTATGTTCTGCCGGTGCAGACACTGGAGGACCCGGAGGAACTGATCCGGGCATATGATTGGATGATGTCGAAAGAGCAGGAGATCCGCGGGCAGCTGCAGGCGATGATGCCGGCATATTGTGCACGGGCGTGGGCAGCGGGGGATGAGATCCGCAAAATATGGAGAGAATGCCATAGCCAGATAGAACTGTAACAGTGAGAGAAAAGAGCGGCGGGCGTAAGGAACGGAAAGGCAGCTGAATGGGCAGAGTCAGACAGGCAGGGAAAAATATTTTCTTTGGCTATATCAGTAATTTTATAATTCTGGCTATGGGGCTTTTGCAGAGAGACGTGTTTATCAGAACTCTGGGAAGGACACTTTTGGGTGTTAACAGCCTGTATACAGATATTCTGAGTATGCTTTCGCTGGCGGAGCTGGGAATCGGAAGCGCTTTAAACTACAGTCTCTATAAGCCGGTTGCCAGTGGAGACCTGGAAAAGATCAAGTCATATATGCGGCTCTACAGGAAAGCATATCTGGCGATCGCGGGAGTGATCGGTGGAATCGGCCTTGCGCTCGCACCCTTTTTGCCGTATCTGATCAAGGAGAGTGAGAGGGGAGAGATATCGGTCAGGGAACTGACGGTCTATTACCTGATCTTCCTCTTTAATACGGTCAGTACTTATTTTGTGGCTTACAAATATAGTTTGGCTAATGCTCAGCAGTGCAATTATATTCAGACGAACATTGCGACGATCACGAAGATCGTCACGGTACTTGCACAGATCATCGTCCTCTATTTGACCGGCAACTTCCTGCTGTATCTGTTGATCCAGGCGGCGGTGGAGCTTATCCAGAAAATTTTCGTAAGCGTTTATTTTAACAGGCTTTATCCTTATCTGCGGGACAGAAAGGTACGGAAGTTGGAGCGGCAGGAGACAGACATTGTTGTTACCAAGACAAAGGCGCTGATGTTCCATAAGATCGGTGACGTGGCCAGACTGTCCACGGACAATGTGATCATTACTTATTTCATGAATGTGGATTGGGTGGGAATCGTAGGAAATTACACGATGATCATCACCTATGCCGCTAATTTTATCAGTATCATCTTCAATTCCGTGATCTCCGGGTTCGGCAACCTGGTAGCTACGGAATCCAGGGAGAAGCAGTATGCCATGTTTAAGGTATATCGTTTCTTTGCCTGCTGGCTGTATGGTTTTGCGGCAGTCGGCTTCTGGCTGCTTCTGACGCCGCTTGTCACGGGAATCTGGCTGGATGAGAGCTGGGGACTGGGACAGACTGTGCTTACGTTAATTCTGATCGATCTGTATTTCAAAGGCGGCAGAGTGGTTCTAGTCAACTTCAAAATAGCGGCAGGCGTATTTGAGAAGGATAAGTATCTTTCGCTTGTCCAGGGACTTGTTAATCTTGTATTATCAATTATAGGGATTCAGTATATCGGCCTGGCAGGCGTTTATGTCGGAACAGTGGTATCCGGCGTGATGGCGAATCTTGTTCAGCCGGTGATCGTGTACAGAGACTGCTTCGGAAAGCGTGCATGGACTTATTTCGTAGATGCGGTGAAATATATCGGGGTGATAGTCGGGATCGTTCTGATCATGATTCCGGTGAAGGGTATGGTCATGCAGCAGACGAATCTTTTGACGTTTGCCTGCATGATGATCATTGTTACGCTTGTTTACAATGCCGCCTTTGTGCTGGTGTTCAGAAAGACGGCAGAGTTTGCCTACTTATGGGCGTTATTGAAAGGAAAGGCTCCGTTCTTGCGGGGGAGGAAAGTATAGGAAAATGGATAAGAATGCATTGGTGGAGACCGCATGTCAGGAACTGATGACATATGGTGTGTGGGATAGAAAGAGTAGATTGAAATATTGGATCAAAAAATACCTGTTGAAGAGACCGACGACACCGGAGGATCTGGTGTTTTGGCCGACAGGATTACTGGCCGCAGGGCTATGGCAATGCCGTCAGGAAGGAAGTGATGCCGAGGCCGCACTGCTTGATTTAGTATTGCAGGTATATTATGAAAGATGGATTGATAAGGGATGTCGGATCCTGTGGCTGGACGATCTTCTGGCGGGGGAGACGCTGCTTGATCTTTACGAGGATCATAGATGTGCGGGGCAAAAGGACAGTCTCATTACGGAAGAGGATATGGAAAGATACGGGGCGGCCATCGAGAAACTGGCATCTTATGCCTTGGAACATCCTACCGATGAGATCGGAAGTTTTCTGTATCGAGCCAGGCAGAACAACGGGTTTGTGTTTGTGGATTCTATCGGCCTTGCATGTCCTTTCCTGTATCGATACGGAGTTGTCTTTGACAGACAGGAGTTGATGGAACTGGCCGTGAAGCAGATTGTCAATTTTCTGGCTTACGGTATGGATGCTGTTACAGGACTGCCCTATCATGGATTCTCCATCGCGGATGACTGCAAATACGGCATTATCGGGTGGGGACGTGCGGTAGGATGGCTCCTGCGTGGAATGAGCGGCAGCATGACTACACAGTATGGAAGGGAGCGACTTGAGGAATCCTACATAAAGGCTGTGGATGCAGCGCTTGCCTTTCAGCGGCGGGACGGGTATTTTGCCTGGCAGCTGCAGGCGGTGGAGGGACCGGCAGACACTTCTGCTACCGGTATGATCTGCGTGGCTCTGAGACAGGGAATCGAGCTGGGGATCTTACAGGACCCAAAGTATGAGCGTGCTCTGCGGGATGGCAGGGCTGCCGTGGAGAAGGCCGCCAGAGAAGGTCGGGTATATCAGTGCTCAGGTGAGTGCGAAGGATTTGGGCAGTACCCGCAGCGCTATGGAGCCTATCCCTGGGCGCTTGGACCGGCGCTTATGCTGTAGAGTAAACTTTAGAGATAGGTGAAAGGATGGAGGACGCATGAGTCGTGAGATCAGGAAAGCTGCAAGGTGGACCGGCGTAGAGATGACATGGGAAGAAGTTTTTTATTTCGGTTTCTTTATCTTGCTGTCTGTCACGAAAGGGCTGGGGCTTTACGAGGGACAGAAACTGTTTGAACTGCTGGTGCTCCCGGCATTCTTGTTCGCACTTGCAAAGCTTGTGATCACACCGTATACGAAACGACAGTGGGTCATGCAGATCCTGCTGCTTACTCTTACGGGGATCGTGTTTTATAACTCTCGGGAAAGAGGAGTCCTTTTTCTGGCTTTTACCGTGCTTGGTATGAAGAACATTTCCGTAAAGAAGGTTTTTCATGTAGGGTTTTGGGTTTGGTCTGTCTGTGCGGTCTTACTTAGTATTTTCTCTTTCTTCCGTATAGAACATACGGTATACCGGGTACACGCCAAAATGGGACTTGGACATATTTTCCGCTGGAGTCTGGGATTCAGTCATCCCAATATTCTGCATATTACGTATATGGCGCTGTGTGCGTTTATTCTTTATGAGTTGGGGGAACGCTATAAGTTCCGGCATTTTTGTCTCCTGATGGTGGGAAATCTCGTGGTATTTTTCTATTCTGTAAGTTATACGGGCTTCGGAATTGTGGCGGTTCTGCTGGCAGGAGGGATATATGTGTTGTTTCGGCCTAAGTTTTGTATTCTGGAGAAGATCTTGATAAATCTTGTCCTGCCATGCTGCCTGCTCCTGTCCTTTGTCCTGCCGTTTTATCTTTTTGACAATAAACTGGCATCATTTGTACAGAAATTGAATTTTATACTGAATACAAGGATTTATCTGGCGGAGCAGTTTTTGCGGTCTGAGTACCACAGCCTGCTGGGGGCGGATATCTCGCAGATCGTGAGATCGTCCATGACAATGGATAATTCGTATGTATGGGGGTATATCAATTATGGGCTGCTCTTCTTTGCAGTTCTGATGGCAGGCTATTTCGCGCTTCTGTTTTATGACAGTTATAAGCAGCAGACAAGAGAGCTGGTGATCCTGATCTGCTTCCTGGGAGCCGGCTGGATGGAACCTTTGTTGTTCAACACTTCTTTTAAGAATGTTACGCTGATTTTCCTGGGCAGTTTTCTGTTTCGGCAGAAGGAGGAGGAAAAAGAGTATTGTCTGTTTCCGCAGTTCCGGCAGACAGTCTGCGTTCCCTTTGCAGGATTACCGGATAATCTGCTGGCAGAAGCAGTCAGCATTTTCAGACGGCACAGGATAAAGATAGCAAGTGTTATAATTCTGGGAATGATAACAGGTGCATTGCTTTGCGGCCTTTGTTATACGGAGCCGGATGGCTATGTGGTACAGCGTTTTTATACTGACGGTCTGGAGGAGGGTTCCGTATATCTGGAGGATCCGGAAGATCCGGCTTATGAAGGATTCCGGATCATGAACTATGTGGATGAGAAAACGCCGATGCAGCTTGTACAGGGGAAAGCGGTTATGCTGGAGACAGCCAGATATTATGTGGGCAGTATTTTGATCGGCGGATTTATCGGCGGGGCGGCAGGGATTTTGTATTATGGTTTGAAGAAATCTGAAAGACAGTGCAGGAATGGAAGCAAAGCACAAGGCGCCTCAAAATGAAGTAAAGGATGACAGGTGGCAGGATGGGCAGAGAGGAATTGCAGTACTGTACAATATTAAAAACGAATATTAATGTGACCAATATGGAGGATACGATCTCCTATATCACGGGACATCTGGAGGAATTGAAAGGGGACTACATCTGTGTCTCCAATGTGCATACGACCGTGATGGCATTTCGGGATGAGAAATACCGCAGGGTGCAGAACAGCGCGGCTATGGCGCTGCCCGACGGACAGCCGCTGTCGATCGTCAGCCGCAGGAGGGGATACCGGCAGGCGCAGCGTGTACCGGGGCCGGATCTTATGCCGGCAATCCTTGATCTGTCGCAGGAGAGGGGGTATACCCATTACTTCTACGGCAGCACGGAGCAGACACTGGCAAAGCTTGAGAAAGTTTTGCTGGCGAGATATCCGAAACTCAGGATCGCCGGTATGTATGCACCGCCCTTCCGGAAGCTGACGCAGGCGGAGGATGAGGAGGCTGTCCGCAGGATCAACGACAGCGGGGCAGATTTTATCTGGGTAGCGTTGGGCGCTCCGAAACAGGAAAAATGGATGTATGGGCACAGGCACAAGGTCAATGGAGTGATGATAGGAGTAGGTGCGGCTTTTGATTTCCTGGCCGGTACCACAAAGCGTGCGCCCATGTGGATGCAGAAACTGTGTATGGAGTGGGTCTTCCGTATCATGCAGGATCCGGGGCGGATGCTGCCGCGCTATCTGAATACTAATTTTGCGTTTGTCTACAATGTATGGAAAGAATCGAGGGTAAGAAACAGGAATAAATTGAGCATTGCCATGATCGGGCATAAACGCATTCCTTCCAGAGAGGGAGGTGTGGAGATCGTGGTGGAAGAGCTGTCGGTACGATTGGCAGCGCTTGGACATTCCGTAGATGCCTATAACCGGTATGGGCACCACGTGTCCGGCAAGAAGTATGACGATGAATACGGCTGGAAAGGCAGGAAATTCTATAAGGGTGTCAGGGTATATATTGTGCCCACTTTTCAGAGAAGCAGCCTGAATGCGATCGTGTACAGCTTCTTTGCGACGATCCGGGCGCTGTTTGGCAGATATGACGTGATCCATTATCACGCGGAAGGCCCCTGCGCCATGTTGTGGATCCCGAAGCTTTTTCGCAGGAAGATCGTGGTGACTGTCCATGGTCTGGACTGGCAGCGTGCAAAATGGGGCAACCTGGCTTCCTATGTCATTAAATTCGGCGAGAAGATGGCGGCAAAATACGCGGATGAAGTGATCGTGCTGTCCGAGAATGTGCGGCAGTATTTTGCGGACACCTACCATAGGACGGTTACCTATATCCCGAATGGGATTACCAGACCGGCGCAGAGGGAAGTACAAATGATCCGGGAGAAATACGGTCTGGAAAAGGACGGCTATTTCCTGTCATTGGGAAGGATCGTGCCGGAAAAGGGGGTACATTATCTGATCGAGGCGTTTGCAGGCCTGGATACGGATAAGAAGCTGGTGATCGCCGGCGGCAACAGTCAGGCTGTAGGATATATGGAACAGATCCACCGCATGGCCGCGCAGGATAAGCGCGTGATCATGACGGACTTCGTGCAGGGACAGATCCTGGAGGAGCTGTATTCCAATGCGTATGGGTTCGTGCTGCCCAGCGATGTGGAGGGCATGGCGCTCACGCTGTTAGAGGCAATGAGCTATGGAGATTGCTGCCTGGTCAGTGATATCTGTGAGAATACGGAAGTTGTGGAAGATAAGGCGCTGGTATTCCATAAGGGTGACGTGAAAGATCTGCGGGACAAGCTGGAATATATGCTGAACAATCCGGAGACGGTGCGGGAATATGGAAGGCAGAGTGCAGACTTTATCTGTGGTAAATATAACTGGGATCAGGTTGTGGAAGAGACCCTTGCAGTTTACAGAAATGTTTAAGAGAATACCCAAAAGGCGGGCATTGAGCGGGGTGCTGGGATGAAGATTTTGATGGTGAATAAGTTCCTCTATCCGAACGGCGGATCAGAGACCTATATATTCAGGCTGGGAGAACAGTTACAGAAGATGGGGCATGAGGTGCAGTATTTCGGCATGGAGCATGCAGGCCGGATCGTGGGCAACCGCATAGACTGTTACACCTCTGACATGGACTTCCATACAGGGGGACTGACGAAACTGCTGTATCCTTTTCGCATTATCTATTCCGGTGAGGCGAAGAGAAAGATGAGGCGTGTCCTGGAAGATTTCAGGCCGGATGTGGTGCACCTTAACAATATCAACTTCCAGCTGACTCCCTCGATCATTTATGCCGCTCGTGCGTATGAGAGGAGAAGCAGGAAACGGATCAGGATTGTATATACGGCCCATGATTATCAGTGGGTGTGCCCCAACCATATGATGAGGATTCCGGCAAGCAGAGAGATCTGCTTCGCCTGCCGGGGCGGTGATTTCATACAGTGCAGTAAGAACCGCTGTATCCATAATTCCAGAGTGAAGAGTATCCTGGGGACGGTGGAGGCAAAATATTACGCGCTGCGTAAAACGTACGGCCTGGTTGATGTGATCGTCTGTCCCAGTGAGTTTATGAAGAAACAGCTGGATACCGATCCGCTGCTGGCGGATAAGACGGTCATGATGCACAATTTTATCGAAGCGGACGGATACGGCCGGGATAAGACAAAGCGCAGACATGGGCGAAAGGGAAGTCACGACCGAAGTACGACGGATATTCCCGCAGAGTCCGCGGGAGATTATGTACTGTATTTTGGACGGTTTTCCGAGGAAAAGGGTACGCAGACCCTGCTGAAGGCCTGCCATGCGCTGCCGGATATTCCCTTCGTCTTTGCGGGGACAGGGCCGCTGACAGACAAAGTGGAACAGGCGGCTAATGTGAAAAACGTTGGTTTCGTGACCGGAGAAGCGCTGCGGGAACTGATTGCCGGGGCCAGGTTCAGCGTCTATCCGTCCGAGTGGTATGAGAATTGTCCGTTTT
>CAMWLJ010000060.1 GCA_947175055.1 uncultured Lachnospiraceae bacterium
GATTATAACCTGTGCGCCGCCAGTCTTTTCAGAGTTGCTTAAAATAAGCTGTCCGCCATGTTTGGCTATTATGGAGTCTGCTACATAAAGACCTATTCCATAATGCGATTTGGAATGTCTGCTTTGTTCGTCCATATAAAATTGTTCGGTCGCATGTTTTAACGCTTCGGGAGAAAAACCACTTCCCATATCAGTGACAGAGCATAGGATTGAATTATCTTTTTCATATACTTCAAAGAAAACTGTTTTTCCTGCTGGCGTATATTCTATTGCATTTGCAAAAACATTTGCAAAAACTCTTATCAGTTGTTCACTGTCTGCAAAGATATATTCCCGATCAACATTCTCCCTCCATTCCAAATAGATATTTTTTACAGCGCACAACCCTTTTGCCAGTGTACGGATTTCCTGCAATAAGGAAGATAATTTTACATTTTTACGTCGAAAAGGAAAATTCTCTTTTGCTTTTGTCATGTCAATCAGCGTTTCAATATAGTCCTGCATTTGAACAACACTGCACTCGATATAGTCCGCACATTCTTTCTGATTATCGGCAAGTATCGTGTCATACAGCAGTTCCGTATTTCCACGGATAATAGTCAGTGGTGTTTTCAAATCATGTGCCAAAGCTGAAATCTGCTCCTGCCTTAATTTATCCGCTTGCCATTGCTCGGCAAGCGAATTTTTTAGTGCCTGTTTCAAATGTTCCAATGCGGATAAGGCGCGGTCTACTTCAAATATGCCACTACTTTCAATCTTAAAATCCAAATCCTGATTCTCAATTTTCTGGGTTACGATAAGCAGTTTGTCAATTTTCCTGCCCGTATATTTCCCAAACCAATGGGAAACAAGGAGCAGCAAAACGATAATCTCAATCATTATCAGCCCGATAAGGCAGAAGTCGGATGTCGGGCATATCCGTCGAAGCACTGGATTGCTGAATTGTGAAGTCAAACGGTATCGCAAAAGAATGACTTCATTCTCACGGTCAACGATCCGAACACGGTATGGATGAACTACATTCTTTCCGTTTATGACAGCTTTCTCCCAAAAGGTGTTGGCGGTATCTTCTGATAAAGAACCGTACTGGAACGCACCTGTGGGAGCATAAACGCCATAATCGCAAAAGCTGGGAATGTCGGCTGTATCAAATAATTTATCTGTCTGTATTTTTTCTGTTGCGTCATCAATACTATCCTCAATATTCATGGCAGGAATAATGACTTCTGTATTGATGAAGAGAATATATAGACCAACATTAACGGCAATAACGAAAAGGATACCTCCAGCAACAGTGAATATATACCGCATGAACACAGAACGTAGTTTTTTTACTCCCATTTATAACCCACCCCCCAAACCGTTTCAATAGGGGATAATTTGACAGCCGCTAACTTACTGCGGATATTTTTTACATGAGTGGCTATCACACTATCGTCACTTTCTCCCTCAAAACCAAAAACAGCTTCATAAATCTGCTCTTTTGAAAAAACCTGTCCCCGGTGCAAAGCCAGATATTCACATATTTCATACTCACTTTTGGTTAGAGGGAGTTTATTCCCATTGACTTCCGTTTCCTTTGCGTTGACGTGAAAGATAATGCCCGAAATGGATATGGCATATTTCTTTTCTCGGTTATCTCTGCGTAAATGTGCATTTACACGGGCAAGCAATTCATTTGTACCAAAAGGCTTTGTGATGTAATCGTCGCCGCCAATTCCCAAACCACGAACAATATCACTTTCCTGTGTTTTTGCAGTCAAGAAAATAATAGGACAATCCACAAGGGAACGGATTTGATCGCATAATTCAAAACCGTCCATATCCGGCATCATAATATCCAGCAAAATCAAATCATATCGTCTGAAATCTATATCAAGAACGGCTTTTGCATTTGCTTGAAGTGTTACGGTATGGGCGTCTTTTTCGAGAATGCGTTTTATCAGTTGAAGCATTGCGTTTTCATCATCAACAACTAATATATTCGCCATATCAATCCCTCCTGTCAGACTTCATTTACGGTCGCCCCAAAAGGCATAAGGGCGAGTTTTGCAATCTTAAAGCATTGCATACAAAACGGTATGCCGATAATTGTACAGCATAGCAGTATTCCATTTATGCACCAAAAAATGCCCGATATTGTCCATGCCAAGCCCTGCCATGATCCTCCGTACAGGAACCATATCACGTTTCCCAAATAACCCATATTATATCATCTCCTCACTCATTTGTACACTTTCCCTCGTACCGCAAAAACCACACGAACAAAATTACAATAAACAAAACCGTCATGCCCGCGCACATGCTTATCCCGAATTTAAGTTCTGCGCTAACAGCGGTTAAATCCTGCAAGGCAAATCGAAGTGCGAAATCACTAAGACGTATTCCAAAGCCATATGGCAGCACAAACCACAAGCCTGTACCTAAGCCCGTTTGAAGCAATGCAGCTAATAAACTGCCAATAGCTCCCATTCCTATGCAGACCGTTCTTCCAAACCGAAATGCCAAAATAATAGAAAGAGCATATAGCAGTATATTACTGCTCCATAAGATCAAAGCCGGTAATACAAGGGATGATGTCGGCAAAAGCAATTTTGTTCCTGTCGCCGGAAGTAACAAAGTAAATAAAAATATGCTTAATAATACCGCAAGCAATCCGGCGGCAATCAGTAACAGGAATTTAGACAAAATGGCTTTCGTTTTGGAACGCAGCACTAAAATATTCTGATAATGCCCCGCCCGGTTTTCCTGTCCTGCGATAATCTCACAAACGATACTAATAACAAAAGGATATGCGATTGCGAAAAGCTGAAAGAATACCGC
This sequence comes from uncultured Lachnospiraceae bacterium, assembly GCA_947175055.1. Lineage (GTDB taxonomy): Bacteria > Bacillota > Clostridia > Lachnospirales > Lachnospiraceae > UBA3282. Next base: position 2,824 of record CAMWLJ010000060.1, read on the forward strand.
AATTTTGTTTATATCGTTTACAGCCGCAAATGTCGCATACAGTAAAACAAGTGCCACTCCCAGAAATGGGAATAAAACATGTATCCAAAAGAACGAAGAATTGCGCAATTTGTAAAAATCGCTTTTTAGATAATGATATAACTCAATCATGTGTTATGTCTCCTTTAGTGAAAAGCCATGCTGTAAGCAAAAAAAACAGTACCGCCAAAATCAAGCTAAGCAAAACGGCAGGAATGATTGTTCCAGTATTTAGCAGAAAAGAACCATTTTCAATAGGAATACCGTTAGGGTGCATTTTGAAAAAGGGGCATACAATGCGTGCTGGAATGGCAAATGGATTGAGATAAAACAAATCACTTTCTGCTCCGATCGTGGATAAAATGTTGCAGCTAAAGGAAATTAGTACAGCGGTAAGATAATTTGTTTTTTTGGCAAGCAGCATAATAAGCGGAAGCTGCCAAACGTAAACAAGAAACAATAACATACAGCCCAAAAAACCATTAAGCAGGTCAATGTTCATCACGGTAAAAACACCAAAGAGCGTACAGCCACCCCACATTGCAAAATTGGTTGATAAAAGCAGCACAGCAGCCGCAAACAGCTTGCCAATCCAGATTTTCTTCATGTCAACAGATAAACAGAGAATATTCTGATACTGTGTGCGTTTTTCACAACTGATAAAGCTGGCACACCAAATAGCAATCGTAATCGGCAGTATCAAAATATACCACCAATTATAGGCTGTAAGCTGAACAAATTTGCCACTCAAGATGTATCCTAAACTCAAAGAAACGATAGGAGCCGCAACAAATAGCTTTAATGCAAATGTATGACGTACTTTTAATAATTCAGAATGTATAAGATGAAACATTATATTTTCCCCCTTTCGTTATTAGCAGCTACAACACGCATAAAAATTTCTTCTAAACTTGTGCCTTTGTTTATTTTGCTTTCATAGCCCAACTTCCCGGCAGAAATAATTCCAATGTGTTCCGCAATCTGTTCTACTTCGGATAAAATGTGGCTGGATAAAATTACTGTAATTCCATGCGCCGGAAAAGAACAGATAAGTTCCCGTAATTCTTGAATACCAATAGGGTCTAACCCGTTTGTCGGTTCATCTAAAATCAACAATTTAGGTGATGATAACAACGCAAGCGCAATGCCAAGCCGCTGTTTCATTCCCAAAGAAAAATGTCCTGATTTCTTTTTTCGGGTGTCTGTAAGGTCAACAATCCGTAAGACTTCCTCAATACGGGTATCGGGAAGTCCGAGCGCAAGGGTTCGCACTTTCAGATTTTCGTATGCAGTCAGATTTTCGTATAGGGGCGGCATTTCAATCAATGCGCCAATAGATTGTAAATCGCTGCGGTTCCATGCGTGACCGTCAAACTCAATTTCTCCCGAGGTAGGGTGCAAAATGCCAGTGAGCATTTTAAGAATGGTAGATTTGCCTGCTCCATTCGGTCCCAGCAATCCGTAGACAGAATTTCTCTGAATGTTCAGAGATACATTGTGTACCGCTGTCTGCCCTTTGAAATTTTTACAGAGGTTTGTTGTTTTCAAAATCATATCCATAATCATCATGTCCTTTCATTTAATTCTATCAATAGCATAGAGGATATTTTTGAAGATTTCATAAAGAAAATGGAATTTTGACGAGAAATCAAAAGGAATTATTTAAGCCAATATATAGAACTGTGTAGATATATCCAAAAAGAAAGGTAAACAGTAAAATGTAATAGGGTGAATGAATACGGCAAAAAGACCAGTACCAATATTACCAATACTTTCAAAGCTTTTTGTAATAATGCTGGAGTGGAATATAAGCCTTCGCATACCTGTAGAAGAAGCTATGTAACCAACTGTCTGGATAAGGGCATGAAGCTGGCTTCGACTTTGGCGGTGAACAAGCGGAAGCCCTTAAAACCGCGGCTTTGGCAGTCCTAAAGGCTTCCTTAGGGGAGGATAAGTATTTTCTTATCTTTTGACTAGTATCATTGTACCCTCTTTTTTTGACTTTATACACGATGGCATATATTTTTTTAAAACTTTCGGGGGAGAGTTCTTAGCCGCATCATATTTTATGGTTGCGAAGCGATAGAAATCTGCTGCGCATTCTTAAGGAAATATAAATTTACTTTTCATATAAAATGTTATATACTAGGCAATGGACATGGCAAAATGCCTGTGAATTTAGACTTAGCAGGATTTTGCCGGTAATTACAGGATAAAGGTGGTATGGAACAATGGCATTATTAAAACAATGGCGTGATATGGCATATTCTGAGACGGCGAATAAGGGCGATCTGCAGAGATTATGGTCTGATTATTTTATGAAAGAAAAGGAAATCTATGCACAGCTTTTGAAAGATCCGGATGTAGTAGTGGAAGGAACCGTGAAGGAGCTTGCCGAGAAATATGGTATCGACATTATGACGATGACAGGCTTTCTTGACGGGATCAATGACAGCCTGAAGGAGGCGAATCCGATCGAGGAGATGGAGGAGGACACGAAGGTAAATCTGGGCTTCGATAAAGAACTTCTCTATAAGAATATGGTAGCGGCGGGCGCTGACTGGTTATACAATCTGGAGGAGTGGAACGATATCTACGACGAGGAGACTCGGAAGGCTCTGTACAAGGAGCAGAAGGCATCCACCACGATCCACAAGGGGCCCAAGGTATATCCAAACGATCCCTGTCCTTGCGGCAGCGGTAAGAAATATAAGAAATGCTGCGGCAAGAATGCATGATCATGCCGTGACAGGCAATAATCAGTAATAGCGGTAATAGCAGGAGTAAGAACAGATACAGGATCAGGATATCTATGGAAAAGAACAAATTTGAATCCCGCACAGAGCGTGCAGTGGCGACTTTTGAGGAAGGCTATAATTGTGCCCAGTCTGTTTTCTCGACATATGCGGACTGTTTCGGTATGGACAGGGAGACGGCTCTTCGGATGTCCAGCGCCATGGGTGCAGGTATGGGCAGGATGAGGGAAGTGTGTGGTGCGGTGTCTTCCATGGCTATGCTGGCCGGTTTGAAGGAAGGGAATACCGATCCGGAGAATGAAGAGGCCAAGGAACATATCTATGCACTTGTGCGGCAGATGAGTACCCGTTTCCGGGAAACATATGACTCGATCATATGCAGGGAACTTTTGGGACTGGAGCCAGGTGTGGAGGAGAGTGCGAAGCCGTCCATCCGCACACCGGAATATTATGCGTCACGGCCCTGCCCGGGTATCATAGCTTGTGCCTCGCGGATCATAGAGGAAGTGTTGCTGGACGTAGAAGAGTGATCTGATTATAAGATTTTTTATGAAAAAGCATTAAGCCTCTTTACATTTTCGTGCACTTGTCATAGAATACGAATAAACAGATCTGTGAAACAAATATATTTTCATAACACGTTGACGAGAAGAGTAGGATGTGGAACGTAACAGAGAGAGACGCCCAGTGCTGCAAGCGTCTTTGCCGGAAGCATTTGAAAACTAACTCCGAGTGGCCCTAATCCGGTCCGTTGACTCACGTTACAGTCGAATGAGAGGTTTCGGTAAGTCGTTATCAGCGCACGGAACAAGCGAGGTGGAACCGCGTAAAGTAGATACGTCCTCTGCATTGTCGTACTGGCAGTGCAGGGGATTTTTTACCTTATAGGAAAGTCCGTCGTCAGATGGACATGGAATCAAGGAATGGAGGAAAGGCTGATGATAACACAATTAAAACAAAAGGCTGTTGAACTTACGAAAGGTGAACTGACAGTTAGCAAAGTGGATTTTATCCTGATCGGTGCGATCCTGCTGCTTGCGGGAATCTGTATCGGATTGCTGACGGCACCGTTGACACATGGAATCAGCGTGTTCAGCAATAATGGAAATTATAACGGAAATAATTGCGGGAACACCGAGATGACGGATAACGCTAGTGAGGAGTGCTGACAATAGAGAGCAATATGCGGAGAGTAAAGTGCGGCTGACTTGGGAACGTTCGGGTGGACAAAGAAGCACTTCATAGAGCAGGATAGCCCAAGGAAACAGAATATGAAGTGAACAAGGTAATTTGAGAACAGTTAAAAATGTTAAAAGCATTAAGAGTATTAAGAGCGTAGAAAAGTAAAGGAGAGAAGAGCATGAAAATTACATTGAAAGATGGATCGAGTAAAGAATATGCACAGGCGATGAGCATCTATGACATTGCCCATGATATTTCGGAGGGACTGGCCAGAGTGGCCTGTGCCGGCGAAGTGGACGGCGCCGTGGAGGATCTGCGGACAGTGATCGACAAGGACTGCAATCTGAATATCCTGACAGCCAATGATGCGGAGGGGCTGAGGGTCATTCGGCATACGGCATCCCATATTTTGGCGGAAGCGGTAAAAAGACTTTTCCCGGAAGCCAAGGTGACGATCGGGCCGGCCATCGAGGATGGATTCTACTATGATTTCGATGCGGCGCCTTTTTCCAGAGAAGATCTGGATAAGCTGGAAGCGGAGATGAAGAAGATCATTAAGGAAGGTCATAAGATCGAGCGGTTTACTTTGCCAAGAGCAGAAGCGATCAAATTCATGGAGGAAAAGGGAGAGCCTTACAAAGTGGAGCTGATCGAAGATCTGCCGGAGGATGCGGATATTTCCTTCTACGACCAGGGAGGCTTCGTGGATCTGTGCGCTGGCCCGCACTTGATGAGTACGAAGAATATCAAAGCTTACAAACTGATATCCTCCTCCATGGCGTATTGGAGGGGTGATTCCGACAAGGCGCAGCTGCAGCGTATCTATGGTACGGCATTCCAGAAGAAGGAGGAGCTGGAAGCACATCTGGAGCACCTGGAAGACATCAAACGCCGCGACCACAATAAGCTGGGGCGGGAGATGGAGCTCTTCACTACCGTGGATGTGATCGGACAGGGCTTGCCGCTTCTTCTGCCCAGAGGTACGAAGATGGTGATGAAACTGCAGCGCTGGATCGAGGATCTGGAGGACAAAGAGTGGGGCTACGTGCGGACGAAGACACCGTTGATGGCGAAGAGCGATCTGTATAAAATGTCAGGCCACTGGGATCACTATAAGGAAGGCATGTTTGTGCTGGGTGATGAGGAGAAAGACAAGGAAGTGTTTGCCCTTCGTCCTATGACCTGCCCGTTCCAGTATTACTGTTATAAAAATACACAGCATTCTTACCGGGATCTGCCGATCCGTTACGGTGAGACTTCTACGCTTTTCAGGAATGAGGATTCGGGAGAGATGCACGGCCTGACCCGTGTGCGCCAGTTCACGATCTCCGAGGGACATCTGGTGGTGAGACCAGACCAGATGGTGGAGGAGTTCAAGGGCTGCATCGCTTTGGCTAAGTATGTTATGTCAACCTTAGGGCTTTTGGACGATATTACATGGCATCTGTCAAAATGGGATCCGGAGAACCCGGGCAAATATATCGGAGAACCCGAGGTGTGGAACGAGACAGAGGAGCATATCCGCAATATCCTGACAGAACTCGACCTGCCTTTCGTGGAAGATGTGGGGGAAGCCGCGTTCTACGGGCCGAAGGTGGATATCAATGCCAGAAATGTGTACGGCAAAGAGGATACGATGATCACGATCCAGTGGGATGCGTTGCTGGCGGAGCAGTTTGATATGTATTTTATAGACCAGAACGGCGATAAGGTGCGTCCCTGCATTATCCATAGGACATCGCTGGGCTGCTATGAGAGGACGCTGGCATGGCTGATCGAGAAATATGCAGGCAAGTTCCCGACCTGGCTTTGCCCGGAACAGGTGCGCATTCTGCCGATCTCCGAGAAATATGAGGATTATGCCGAGGAAGTGCGCAAGGAACTGGCGCGTAATGATATCGATGTGACCTGTGATAACCGCTCCGAGAAGATCGGCTTTAAGATCAGGGAGGCAAGACTTTCCAAGGTGCCGTATATGCTGGTGGTGGGCGCTCAGGAGGCAGAGGATAAGACTGTTTCCGTAAGAAGCCGCTATGCGGGAGACGAAGGCGTGAAGCCGCTGCAGGTGTTTATCGACCAGATCTGTAAGGAGATCCGGACGAAGGAGATCAGACCGGAAATGCCCCAAGATGAGAAGAAATAAAGGGACACGGGTATGGAGCGTAAAGTAAAGATAGGAAAGAAGCGCCGCGCGGCGGGCAGGGATATCCTGGGATATATTCTGCTCGGCATCAGTGTGGTCCTGCTTGGCAAAAGCCTGCTGCTGTGCTTCAGTAATGATATTTGGTATGATGAGTTGTTTACCGTGGGAATGATCGGACATTCCTACGGTGAACTGGTGGAACTGACGGCGCAGGATGTTCATCCGCCGCTGTACTATATGATCACCAAGGGGGTTGCGGATTTATGTAAACTTATTCTGCCGGGTGTGAGTACTGTTGCTGCGGCGAAGATGGTCTCGGTGCTGCCATATTTTGTTCTGCTGGTCTACAGTGTGACTTTCATACGAAAAAGATTCAGTATGTTTGCCGGCGGCCTGTTTCTGTTCTGTGCAGTCGCCATGCCGCAGCTTAGCGGATATACTGTGGAGATGCGGATGTACAGCTGGGCGCTTCTGTTTGTGACGGCGGCTTTTCTGCATGGATATGGGACAGTGCATGAGCCGCATGGCAAGATGACAGAGGGAGAGGATGACGTCTATGACACGGAGGGTGCTTCCGGGAAAGATGGCGTGCAGAGACTGCACGGCGGCGCTATGGTCTGTTATTTCCTGGCGGCGGCTTATACCCAGTATTTTGCAGCGGTGGCGGCGGCGATGGTCTATCTGTATGTGCTGGTCGAGCTGCTGCGCAGAGACAGGAGAAGAATCCGGGAATGGGTTCTCTGGGTGGTAGTCTCGGCAGTCGCTTATGCGCCGTGGCTTCTTATCCTGTACCGGCAGGTAACGGCAGTCAATGCCAACTATTGGATCCTGCCGCTTAGCTGGCGGAGCCTGGGCGGGTGCGTTAAATTTTTGATGAAACCTGCGTTTACGAATGCGGTTCTGAGTGTGGTGCTGGCTGTCGTGATGACCGGACTTTATACGGTAGTAGTCTTGTATAGTGTGGCATGTATGACAAAACTCTTCCATAAGGGGAGAGAAAACAACAGAGAGCTTGATAACTCATTAGCGGGAGAGGAGATTTCACCACGGGAAGATTCTTCTGTGGGGACAGGTGTCTGGGCCCAGGAGAATGCTTCGGCTCAGGCAATTTTTGTGGCGGCGGGCGTCGGCGTACTGGCCGGGCTTGTACTGTTCGGTTTTGCTGCTTCCATGCTTCTGCGGCCGATTTTTGTATATCGCTACATGCTCCCGGCGATGGGGTGCTTTTGGCTAAGCTTTGCGGTGGGTTTAGATAGCTGTAGCAGAAGTAGAAGCAGGATGCAGACTGGTATTATGATGGGTATCACGATCTTCATCTTGCTCATCGGGCTGCGTGATTATCGCGCTTTTATGGGCGAGGAGGAATATAAGATTCGGCTGATGCAAGAGACGGAAGAAGCGTTATCGTCCATTATGCCGGAGGATGTTGTTCTTTATAATTTTGACCAGGTGCAGGCAGTGACGGCCTATTATCTGCCGGAGACGATAGACAGCTTTCTCTGGTGTGGGACGCCGGAAATACTGATCCAGGAGATCATCAGACCGTTTGATACGCTGGAGGATACCGAGATTTTGAAGAACTGGTGTCAAAAGGGGCGCACAGTTTGGTTCCTCGGCAGCTTTAACAGTCGGGAAGCCGTTGTGGAGGAGTGGGAGGCAAGCGGACTGCAGGTAGAGGAGACGGGAAGCTATCTTCTGGAAAGATACTGGTTTAATCTGTATAGGATTTCTATTTAAGGCCATAATAATAGTGTGAGAAAAACATTAACCAACTCCAAGGCAGCAAAGAACGCAGCCTAAGAGTTGCTAAATGTTTAAGAGAATGCCCAAAATATGGGTATTCTCCCAGACAGGCTTGCCTGTCTTTGGAGTTGAGATGCCGAAAGCGGCATGGCAGAAAACATGTGGCGGTATGCCAAAAGCAGGAGGTTATTATGGCAGAATTAAAATGTGGTGTGGAAAACTGTTCTTACAATAAGGATAAGTGCTGCTGCAAAGGGGATATCATGGTAGGCGGCAAACACGCGGATTGTTGTAACGATACATGCTGTGAGAGCTTTGCGCAGAAGAGAGATGATTCCTATACCAGTTCCCTGGAGCATCCCTGCAGGACGATCAGTATTGATTGCGAAGCAGTCAAATGTGTGTATAATAGTAACTACAAGTGCCACGCGGAGCACGTGGACATCAAGGGCGGCGGCGCGAACAGCAGTGCCGGAACAGAGTGTTCTACCTTTAAGGAAATGTAGATCGTTCTCGCAGCAGGCGGGTTCTTGGTAGAGCAGTAGAAGTAGATGGCGTTGTCTGCGGCAGCCGTTTAAGGCTTGCCGCGGGCTGCAACAATGCAACCACATATATGCAGGCACAACGCAGGCTGTGACTTTTGACTCCGGCATCATAGAATTGAATTGTAATCATAGAATCGCTGAAAAGGCGGTAGGAGGAAAGTGTGAAGAGAGGAAAACAAAGGCATTTTCCACTGTTTCTGGCAGGAGCATGTACAGTACTGCTTCTGGCGGGGTGCGGTGAGAAGGCGTCAGTACATACAGGTGCGGATACGCAGACCAAAGAAGCGGCAGAGACGGAACAGCATGCAGTCCCTGAGGTGGCGGAGCAGACAGCGAAAGAAGCGGAAGCGGCGGAAGGAAAATCTGCCAAAGAGGCTTTGCAGCAGTCCGGGCCGTGGAATAAGGAATCGCGGGAACAGTTGGAGATTGAAGAAGAGACTCGCAGAGAGCTGACAGAGGAACTGCTGGAAGAAGAGAATATGGATACCTCGGTGATGGAGGATGGCCGTTCTACCACCGGATGCAGCTTCGATATCCCGGAAGGGTTTGCGGAGTCGGAGGAAGTGGCCAATCTGTATGTGCGGAAGCGCTATCCGATCGATGCATCCACGATCTATTACGCGGTGATGGAAGAGGATATCGCATTACAGCTTTTGACGGAGGAAGCTTTTGCGGAGCAGATGGAGGCGGATCTGCTTACAGCCTACAATGAGGATGTGGATGTAAGCGTTGACAGTTTTGAGCACATTGAGATCAGCGGGTATCCGGCTTTCCGTATCCTGTGCCATTATACGGTGAGCGGTGTGGAGATCACTCAGCTGCAGTATGCCATCAATGCGGACAGAAGCTATATGGTCACCTATTCGCAGACCAATGACTATGATTATATGGAACTGTATGAAGCCAGCGCAGATACGATCGAAGTGAAGTAGAAGAGAAATCAGAAGAAAAGTAGAAGAATAAGCGTAACAGTTCAGCCTTAGGATATTCCGCGAGTAAAATCGCTCTGTATGCGATTTTGCGAGTTGTGCGGGCGCCAAAATGCAAAGTTAATTCCGAAGGAATTTACTTTTTTGGATGCATTTTGTGTGCATTAAGTATGACAGTGAAGCCGAAGGCTGAACTGTTACAAATAAGCAGAAGAAAATATAAAATTATAGTTGACATAGCCGAGATCTTGTGTTATCTTATTAAAGATGCGATAGCATAGAACTGAAAATCAAGCAGAGTGTCCACTCTCACCTTGCAACAATAGGGTTCGCAAGTGTTCATATTTCAGGATTTGCGCTGTAATGTCGACCATTATAGTAGAGTAGATACAGCAGCGTGATCTGTTTGAGATGAACTGATAAGTGGATAGATATGCTATCCACTTTATTTTTTATGGGTATGGAGGGTAGAACCATTAGCGATTTATTCATTAACGAACAGATTAGAGACAGAGAAGTGCGCGTGATCGGAGTAAACGGGGAGCAGCTTGGCGTTATGCCGACGAGAGATGCCATGAAGCTGGCAGAGGAAGCAGGGGTAGATCTGGTGAAGATCGCACCTACGGCAAAGCCGCCAGTCTGCAAGATCGTAGATTACGGCAAGTTCAAGTATGAACAGACGAGGAAAGAGAAGGAAGCCAAGAAGAAACAGAAGACCGTCGAGATCAAGGAGATTCGTCTGTCTCCCAATATTGACACTAACGACCTGAATACGAAGGTGAATGCTGCCAGGAAATTCATCAGCAAGGGTGATCGAGTGAAGATCACACTTCGTTTCCGTGGGCGTGAGATGGCGCATATGAACAACAGTAAGCACATCCTGGACGATATCGCACAGGCGCTTTCTGATATTGCGGTGGTGGATAAGGCGCCGAAGGTGGAAGGCCGGAGTATGACCATGTTTTTGGCTGAGAAGCGATAGCTGCTTAGTTGAAATAGAATGATATCTTAGTTTGTTATCTCAGACTGATATCCCATAATTGAAGAATATAGCATAGGAGGAATGTTAACATGCCAAAAATGAAGACAAGCAGAGCGGCTGCAAAACGTTTTAAAGTAACCGGAACAGGTAAATTGAAAAGAAATAAAGCTTATAAACGCCATATCTTAACGAAGAAGAGTGCTAAGACCAAGAGAAATCTTAGAAAACCTGCTATGACGGATGCGACGAATGTTAAGAATATGAAGAAGATTTTACCGTATCTGTAAGAACTGAATTTGAAGTCATAAGGAGGAAAATAGACATGGCAAGAATTAAAGGCGGTGTAAACGCTAAGAAGAAACATAACAGAGTATTAAAGCTTGCGAAAGGATACAGAGGCGCAAGATCTAAACAGTATAGAGTAGCGAAGCAGTCTGTAATGAGAGCGCTGACCTCTTCCTATGCAGGAAGAAAAGAAAGAAAGCGTCAGTTCAGACAGTTGTGGATCGCACGTATTAATGCAGCAGCGAGAATGAATGGACTGTCTTACAGCAAATTTATGTATGGTCTGAAGAATGCTGGTGTTGAGATGAACAGAAAGATGCTGGCAGAGATGGCTGTCAATGATGCAGCAGGGTTTACTTCTCTGGCAGAGCTTGCAAAGGCTAATCTGAAATAAAACAGATGGCCAAGAGCTGAATAAAGGAAAATGCGGAAGAGATGGGATGAGAAGTTCTGTCTCTTCTTTCAATAGGAAGCAGAAAGTTCGGAGGAAGAAGACATGGGTGTATTAGATGGGTTGAAACCGGCAGGTGTGTTTCATTTTTTTGAGGAGATCAGCCGTATTCCGCGGGGATCCGGCAACGAAAAACAGATCAGCGACTATTTGAAAAAGTTTGCCGCGGATCGTGGCTATACGTGTATTCAGGATGAGCTTAACAACATTATCATCATAAAGGAGGCGACACCCGGTTACGAACAGGAAGCGCCTTATATCCTGCAGGGGCATATGGATATGGTCGCTGTGAAGACACCGGACTGTGATATAGATCTGCGAAAAGACCCGCTTCGTCTGTGTGTAAAGGATGGCAGGATCAGTGCGGAAGGGACAAGCTTGGGTGGAGATGACGGGATTGCGGTCGCCTATATCCTGGCACTGCTGGACGCACAGGATATCAGTCATCCCCGCCTGGAAATGGTGGTGACCACCGAGGAGGAGACGGGACTTACAGGAGCGCATGGCATTGATCTTTCCATGCTGCAGGGCAGACGGCTGATCAATCTTGACAATGAAGAGGAAGGCGTTATCATCACAAGCTGTGCCGGCGGTGCCAGGGTGGATGTGGAGATACCTCTGCAGTGGGAGGCAATGCCGGCGGAAGGAGACTGCATTCTGGAGGTCAAGGTTCAGGGATTGCAGGGCGGCCATTCTGGTGGAGAGATTCATAAGGGCAGAGGAAATGCCAACTGTCTGCTGGGCCGTATTCTGATGGCAGCAGCGAAGGAGAGTGCAGTCCGTCTGGCAGTGCTGCAGGGTGGCCAGGCCGACAATGCGATTCCGCGGGCGGCAGGCGCAGTGCTGGCGGTTGCGTCGCAAGAGTGTAAAAAGGTGCTCGACTGTATTGAGAAAGAGGCAGGTAAGATCAAAGAGGAGTTGAAGGCTACAGACCCCGGGTTTTGTGCGGTATCTACGGAAAAACCATACCATAATGGTAGACAAATAGAAGTGGAAGAATGCCTGACAGCAGCATGTACGAAGCAAGCATTGTCCTGCTTGACATCACTGCCCAACGGTATTATTGCCATGAGCCAGGATGTGGATGGGCTGGTGCAGACTTCTCTCAATCTGGGTATCATGGTGCTCGGACAGGAGAAGCTGCAGCTTAGCTATGCGGTGAGAAGTTCCATTGACCAGGAGAAGGAAGAACTGTGCCAACGGATGCGTGAGATCGCCGGAAAGACTGGGGCGGCAGTGCAGGTGAGGAGTGCTTATCCGGGCTGGGCATATCGCAGGGAGTCGCCGTTGCGTGACAGGCTGGCTGTAGTCTATGAGAGGATGTATGGTCATAAACCGCAGCTGCAGGCGATTCATGCGGGATTGGAATGTGGACTGTTGGCAGCTAAGATCCCGGGGCTTGACTGTGTTTCCATCGGACCGGATATGGCCGATGTACACACCACCGAGGAAAGTCTCAGCATAGAGTCGGTGGGCAGAATGTGGGAATACCTGCTGGCAGTTCTGGCGGAAAGATAAGAGATAAGAAGGATAAAAGAGATAAGAAGGATAAAAGAGATAAGAAGGATAAAAGAGATAAAAGGACATCGATTTGGACGATGAGAGGTTTGCGATGAAAGGGTATGAGCACCAGACACAGTATTATGAGACGGATCAGATGGGGATCATCCATCATTCTAACTATATCAGGTGGTTTGAATCTGCACGGATCTGGTATATGAAGGAAATCGGGGTGGATTATGCCGATATGGAGAGACAGGGGATCATCAGCCCTGTTCTGGAAGTGCATTGTGCTTACAAGTCCATGGTGCATTTCGGAGATGTAGTGGAGATTATGCCAAAAGTTGAGAAGTACAACGGCGTCACACTGGAGTTGTCTTACAGCGTTCTGGATCAGGTGTCGGGAGAACTGAGGACCACGGGAAGCAGCAGACATTGTTTCCTGAACAGGGAGGGCAGGCCGCTCTCCCTGAAGAAGGAAAGTCCGGTGTTTGATGCGGCATTCAGAAGGGCTATGGCAGTGGACCAGAGCCTGCCGGAATAGCCTGGAATAGCTCGGTACGGTAGCGGGTGGCAGCGGTGAGGACAGATAAGAGCAGCCGATAAAAAGAGCACAAAAAAAGCACCGCTTATATCCTATAAACGGTGCTTTGGTATCGGAATGACAAGACTCGAACTTGCGACCTCTACTTCCCTAAAGTAGCGCTCTACCACCTGAGCCACATCCCGAAAGCATTTACAATTATACCCAATCAGAAAAGAAAAAGCAAGACTTATTTTTAAAATATTTCCAAATAACGTAACAGGCCTGTTGTTTTTGAGAGAGAGGGGATGCGACTTTGTTAGAGAAGGATACATTTCACCCATTGAATTATATTATGAAGGAAGAGTATTCCGGCAGTATGGAAGGGATGCGATATATGCTCAAAAGGAGCAGGAGCGGCGAGGAGGATATCATCAGAGTGACGATCTGGCCGGAGCCCTTTAATCTGATTAGAACACCGGACGATCTAAAGGAGACTCTGGATGTGCCACTGACGACGGAAGGGGTGGAACAGGCAAGACTATGGCTTAATGAACAGTATGAGAGCCGTCGGGATCATTGGCTTGACAGTCTACGCCGCCCCTGGATAGAATGATTTACATAAATTTTTCAGCAAATTGTAGAAATTGTCAAAAAAGCTTGATTTCACCGTATTGCATAGTATATAATTGCCATATAAGTTAACATAAAGCTATTCATAAGCTGACAATGAAGACTGTGCCGTTCAAGAGACACACAGGAGACATAATTTAGTTTTATGGGGGAAGGGATATGGCAGCACTTAATTTTAACGCACTGTTTTTTAATCATGAGATTCCGTTTTGTAAAGTATATGGCATGGAGAGCAAGGATAAGCTTGAGAAGCTGTTGGTGACGAACCGTATCTCCTTCTTTATTGAGTGGCAGGAGAAAAGGCTGTGGGACAGATTATTCTGCGAGTTCCATCCGGAGAAAAGTGTCTTCACGATCCGGATCAATGAGGCGGACAGTTTGCTGGCGAAAGATCTGGTGGAGGGCATGGACAGCGTGAAGCTGGGGTAGTATAGGGCCGCCGCCGTAAGGCTTTCGTATGAATATGTTGAAGTAGGAGAATCCTGCAGGCAGGATTCTTTTTTGTGATATGGGATGCTTTATAGGAAAAGCATCAGACTATCGGAAGACTGGGAACTTGAAGGGAGGAGAGAGAAGTGAGACAGAGTGAGAAACCTATAAAGTCAAAAATGTGTCCTGTGGCGAAGAAATGCGGCGGGTGTCAGTATCTTGACTTGCCCTATACGGAGCAGCTTAAGGTGAAACAAAAAACGGCCGAGAAGCTTTTAAAGCCTTACGGCAGAGTGAACCGGATCATCGGCATGGAGGAGCCGGCGCACTACCGCAATAAGGTTCATGCCGTCTTTGATTTCCAGAAAGGCAGAGGAATCGTATCAGGGATCTACCAGAAAGGCACGCATTGCGTAGTACCGGTAGAAGAATGCCTGCTGGAAGACCGCAGTGCGGATGCGATCATAGCTTCCGTCCGGCAGCTGGCAAAGTCATTTAAGTTAAAGACCTACGATGAGGACACCGGATACGGCCTGCTGCGGCATGTACTCGTGCGGGTAGGACGAGCCACGGGACAGATCATGGTGGTGCTCGTTCTTGGATCTCCGGTGTTACCCTCTAAGAGAAATTTTGTAAATGCGTTATGTAAACTGCACCCCGAGATCACTACGATCCTGCTGAATGTGAATAACAAGCAGACAAGTATGGTGCTGGGGGAAAAGGAGCAGGTGCTTTATGGTAAGGGCTATATAGAGGATATCTTGTGCGGCAGAACGTTCCGCATCTCTTCTAAGTCCTTTTATCAGGTCAATTCGGCGCAGACGGAAAAGCTGTATGGAAAGGCGATGGAGTATGCGGCTTTGACAGGGCGGGAGACTGTGATCGATGCCTATTGCGGTATTGGCACGATCGGGCTGGCGGCAGCAGATCATGTGAAGAAGGTGATCGGTGTAGAATTGAATCAGACTGCGGTGAGGGATGCAGTGTCCAATGCCAAATGCAATGGGATCAGAAATGCCGACTTTTATCAGAATGATGCGGGCAGATTTATGGTGCAGCTTGCCGAAGCGGGAGAGAAAGTGGATGTGGTCTTTATGGATCCGCCCAGGAGCGGCAGCACGGAAGAGTTTCTGGATGCTGTGCTGCGTCTCGGACCGGCAAGGATCGTCTACATTTCCTGTAATCCGGAGACGCTGGCAAGAGACTTAGAATATCTGACAAGTGGAGGAAAGCAGCAAAAGGAGAAGGGCAAACCGGGGCGAAAGAGCGGATATCAGGTGGTGGAGATGACACCGGTAGACATGTTTCCGTTTACGGATGATATTGAGACTGTGTGCCTCTTGAGCAACACCCAAAGACCTAAGAAAGAATCCTATATTACGCTTGATGTGGAGATGGAAGATTACTACCGCATCAAGAACGAAGGGAAGAATTCTAACACCGGCAAGTAAGCCTCACAATCGAATAGGAATTTGAATAGATAAGCTGCAGATGCGGAAGTGATCCGATATCTGCAGCTTGTTTTGTGTCACAGACAAAAATAAACCCCCTGCTATGCAGGGGGAGGGCAGATCTTT
>CAMWLJ010000061.1 GCA_947175055.1 uncultured Lachnospiraceae bacterium
GTCTCGTCAAAATTTCCCTTCAGCGGAAGCTCCGGAAAATGCATACAGTAACAGACATTGACGATCCCCGCATCCGCCAGCCATTCGATACAGCCCCGGTAATCTTTGAACCTGGCGCCGGACGCCACCTTGGAGATCTGGAACTTCTTATTATCTTTGGAAAGCTGCACCGGAATCTGCCGGAACACATTGAGGATCCTCGTCTGATCCATCCCTTCCGCATACTTACGGACATCCTCCTCATAATCCGCCAGAAGCTGCCTCTGCATCGCCAGCGACCCTTCAAAGCTGTCCTTTATGATATACTCTCTGACCACGGCAGGCATCCCGCCCAGAATACAATAATCCAGAAACAGACCGCTGTAGACGGCCATCTGCGCCTCGTTAAACGGCTTTTCCTCCCGCATATGTCTCAGAAGTTCGTCTGCGATGCTCTCCTCATAGCCCTTCGCCCACAGAAATTCCTCAAAATCAAGAGAATACATGGTATAATCCGTCTTATATCCCACACTGTTGCTCTCTATCCTTCCATAATGGATCCCCAGCATGGAACCGCTGCATATAACGTCAAATCTTCCGTCCTGTGCAAAAAATTTGAGCGCTGTGGCAATCTCCGGAAACTCCTGCAGCTCATCAAAAAAGAGCAGCGTTTTCCCTTCGACAAATTTCTTGGACGGATCCATACGTGTAATATTCCGGATCAGATCTGCCGTCTTGTAGCCGTCAGCCGTGATCATCCTGTACTTCGGTTCTTCCACAAAGTTGATTTCCACCACGCACTCATAATTCTGCTTACCAAATCTTCTGACAGACTCCGTCTTGCCGATCTGCCGCGGCCCCTTGACTACAAGCGGTTTCCGCTCCGGATCATCTTTCCACCCTGTCAAATAGCCATCTATTTTTCTTTTCAGATAAATCATAACAGCCCCTCTTCCCTGCAATCACTGATCTGCCTATAGTATATGCTGTTTTTCAGGAAAATACAACTTTATCACAAAAATATGAGCGAATTTTATTGTATGATTTACAAAAAAATGAGCGAATCTAATTCATATAATCACAAAAAATAGGGGATTTAATTGATATAATTACAAAAATATGAGGAAATTATGATCAGCCTGCCGCAACCCACAATCAAATCCCTCGCGGCAGTCGCCAAAGGTCTGCAAGCAGACACTCGGCTCGTTGCCCGCGGAAATAACAACAGGCACTGTCCTGTTACTTTCCAAGACAGTGCCCGCCGTTTATCGCTTCCTTATCCTATCCGTTGTTTTCAGATCTTGATCCTCATTCTTGCTTCCATGCCGAAGTGTTACAAATTCTAACTGAACTTGTTCAGTTTGTTGAATTCAATTGCTCATCAGAGAATGCAAATTTAGGTGCAAGCGTCTGCTATCTCTGTACCCGCGCTCCTGCGCCGCCCATGATCGCCTCCACTTCCTTCCTGCTGGCCATGGTCGTATCACCCGGCGTGGTCATCGCCAACGCACCGTGCGCCGCACCATAATTGACTGCCAGTTCTGCATCCCCTGTTGTCATCAGTCCATAGATCAATCCTGATGCAAAGGAATCGCCGCCGCCCACACGGTCCATGATCTCCAGTCCCTTATAGTCTTTGGCTTTGTAGATCTCGCCGTCCGCCCAGCAGATGGCGCTCCAATCATTCACGGTCGCCGTCTTCACCTCTCGCAGTGTGGTGGCAACCACCTTGAAATTCGGATAAACCTGTGCCGCATGGTTGATCATCTTCTTGTACCCATCCAGATTCAACTCTTTCAGATTCGCATCATTGCCTTCGATCTCGAAACCGAGGCAGGCGGTGAAATCTTCCTCGTTACCGATCATCACATCCACATACTTTGCGATCTCCTTATTAACTTCCTGCGCCTTGGCAAGGCCGCCGATCGCACTCCACATGGACGGCCGGTAGTTCAAGTCATAAGAGATGACCGTCCCGTATTTCTTAGCCGTCTTGATTGCCGAAAGCACCGTCTCACAGGACTGCTCGGACAATGCCGCATAGATGCCGCCCGTATGCAGCCAGCGCACGCCCAGCTCCCCGAAGATATGCTCAAAATTGAAATCCTCCGGTGTCGCCTTGGAGATCGCCGTATTTGCACGGTCAGAACATCCCACTGCACCACGGATACCAAAACCACGCTCCGTAAAGTTCAGCCCGTTCCTGCAGGTCCTGCCGATCCCGTCGGTCTTCATCCACTTGATCAGAGAAGTATCCACACCACCCTGCAGAATAAAGTCTTCCATCAGCATACCGACCTCATTGTCCGCAAATGCCGTGATCACACCTGTCTTCAATCCGAAGCATCTCCTGAGGCCCCGGACAACATTGTACTCTCCGCCGCCCTCCCAGGCCCGGAAACTCCTGGCCGTCCGGATTCTTCCCTCGCCCGGATCCAGGCGCAGCATTACCTCGCCCAACGATACCGCATCATATCTGCATTCCTGTTCTGGTCTTAAATTCAGTTCCATAATATTCTCCCTTTCTTCTCTTTTCCTGGCTGTTTCCCGTTCTCGCCCAAGATTTTTCATCTATGCCTTCCATTTCTCACCAAGCTTTATCCACGGATCTTCGCAGCTAACTCCACGGCTTCCTTTGTCAGTTCCCGTATTTTATCGAATTCCCCGTTCTTGATCAGATCACCCTTCACCATCCAGCTTCCGCCACAGCACAAGATCTTACCGAAACTCAGATAATCAGCCAGATTCTTCGCACTGATACCGCCTGTGGGCATGAATTTCACCATCGTGTAGGGCGCTGCCATTGCCTTGATCATTGCCACGCCGCCGGCCTGCTCCGCCGGGAAGAATTTCACCACCTGCAAGCCTCTTTTCACTGCCTGCGCCACCTCGGAAGGGGTGATACATCCCGGGAACACCGGAATCTTTTTCTCCAGACAATAGTCCACGATCTCCGGATCAAAGCCGGGACTGACAATAAATTTCGCTCCCGCTGCCACAGCCCGGTCCACCTGCTCTATCGTCAGCACCGTGCCGGCTCCCACTAACATCTCCGGATACTTCTCGCTCATCAGGCGGATGGATTCTTCCGCCGCCTCCGTGCGGAAAGTCACCTCAGCACAGGGCAGACCGCCCTCCACCAGCGCCGCTGCCAGCGGCAGCGCATCCTTCACGTCCTCCAACACTACTACCGGCACGACACCATATCCATAAAACTGCTCCGCAATTGTTTTCATATCCTTTTCCTTTCTTCCTGCTTTTGATCCTTTTCCCATCATCTATGGCTGCTGACTGTCTGTGAGTGCCTGCAAAGACAGCCACAGCCGGCGTATTCCCTCTCCTTAATACTCGAGATACGCCCCTTTCATCGGACTGGCCGCATGCTCGCTGAACAGCCGCAGAACCCCTTTCTTATATTTGGGCTCTCTGGGCTCCCAGTTCTTCTTTCTCTCTTCCAGCACCGCCGCCACTTCTTCCATAGTCTTACGTTCTCCCGCGATACCGATGATATTCAGCTTCCGCTCTTCCACGTCGATCTCGATCAGGTCGCCTTCTTCCACCAGCGCAATCGGTCCGCAATCTACCGCCTCCGGGCTGCAGTGCCCGATCACCGGCCCCGTAGACGCCCCGGAGAAACGACCGTCCGTGATCAACGCAATGCTCTTGCCAAGCTCCTTATCGCTGCTGATCGCCTCCGAAGTATAGAACATTTCCGGCATACCGCTGCCCTTCGGTCCCTCATAGCGGATAAACACGGCGTCGCCCTTTTCCACCTTATGATTCAGGACAGCATCCAGACATTCCTCCTCACTGTCAAAAGGTCTGGCCCGCAGAACGGCCTTAAACATCTCTTTCGGACAGGCAGTGTGCTTGATCACTGCCCCTTCAGGCGCCAGATTCCCCCGCAGGATAGCAATGCTGCCGTCCGTTCCCAGTGCCTTATCATAAGGACGGATGATGTCTTCTCTGGTCAGGGAAACATGATACCGCTCGTTGAATTCCTGCAGCCACTTCTCACATCTATCATAGAACCCGTTGCGCTTCAATTCATCGAGATTTTCTCCCAGTGTCTTACCTGTTACGGTCATCACATCCAGATGCAGGTGTTCCCTGATCTCTTCCATGATCGCCGGTACACCGCCCGCATAGTAGAAACACTCTGCCGGCCAGCGCCCCGCCGGACGCACATCCAATAGATACCTGGCATTCCTGTGCAGCCTGTCAAACGTATCCCCCGTAACCTCCAACCCAAATTCATGGGCGATCGCCGGAATATGCAACAGACAGTTGGTACTGCCGGAGACAGCCGCGTGCACCAGGATCGCGTTCTCGAAGCTGTCCATGGTGATCATCTCGCTGGGCCGCATCCCTGGCATGGTCGCCAGCTTCACTGCCTGCGCCCCCGCTTCTCTGGCAAAAGTCAACAGGTCAGGACTTGTGGCCGGCATCAGCGCACTGCCCGGCAGCGCAAGTCCCAGCGCCTCCGCCATGATCTGCATCGTGGAAGCCGTTCCGATGAAAGAACAAGCCCCACAGCTGGGACAAGCATTGCATTTCGCCCAGTTCAGCTTCTCTTCATCTATCTCACCGCGCTGGTATTTGGCACTGTACATGCCAAGCTGTTCCAAGGTGAGCATCTCCGGGCCCGCATTCATGGTACCGCCCGGCACTACCACACTGGGCACATCCGCTCTCGCCAGCCCCATCAGATTACCCGGCATACCCTTATCACAGCTCGCCAGATAGACTGCCGCGTCAAAAGGCGTGGCACCTGCATGGATTTCTATCATATTGGCGATCATCTCCCGGCTCGCCAGACTGTAATTGATACCGTCCGTACCCTGGCTCTCCCCGTCGCAGATATCGGTACAATAGTAACGTGCCCCATAACCGCCGGCCTCCTCGACACCCTTCCGCACTTCCTCCACCAGAAGATTCAAGTGTCCGCTTCCCGGATGGCTGTCACCGTAAGTACTCTCGATCATCACCTGTACCTTAGAAAGGTCTTCCGGCTTCCATCCAGTTCCGATCCGCAGTGGATCCAGTTCCGGCGCCAGCTTACGCATTTCCTGACTCTTTAATTCCATACCCCTTCTTCTCCTTTCCCATTCCTCTATCAGCTTTTACCTATATTTGATTTTTCACACAAGCCCGGATAAGACCGGATAGCCATGCGGAGAATGCCGCATTTCAGGCATTCTCCAACGTGAAGCTTTAGATTTTCTTAGGCAGCGTTTTAAAGATGCCTTAGAAAATCTCTTCACGTTATGCAAAGAACGAAATAACAAGCGCCACCACAAATCCGGTTCCGCCCACCAGCGTCTCCATGATCGTCCATGTCTTCAGTGTTGTCTTTTCATCCATGCCGACCAGCGACTTCACCAGCCAGAATCCGGAATCGTTGAAGTGAGAACATACCGTCGCACCGCCAGCCACTGCAGCCGTTGTGCAGGCCAGATACAGGGGAGACAGATCCGCGATCCCCGGCATCGCCGCGATGATCCCGGCTGCCATCGTCATAGCCACCGTTGCGGAACCAACGCAAATTCTGACTAACGCCGCCACAATAAATGCCACCACTACGATCGGCAGATTCGCCGAAGACACCGCATTGCCGATCAAGTCGCCCAGGCCCGAATACTGCAGCATATACCGCAGCACACCGCCGCAGGCCGTTACTAACAAGATCAGTCCTGTAGGCTCCAGAGACTTTGTCATGATTTTTTCCAATTCTTCCATCTTGTATCCATGTTTTAATCCAAGGATCAGCATCGCCGCGATCGTCGCGATCAGCAGTGCCACGAAAGGCTCTCCCAAGAATCCGAAGATTGGTGCCAGACCACTCAGTGCCGGTACGACCCCTGCTACGGAATCCAGAATGATCAGTACAAGCGGAATCAGGATAATGCCCACGATCGTCCAGAACTTCGGCAGCTTCGATTCATCGAAATCCGCCTGGTTAGCCACATGTTCCGGCACCGGAACCATATATTTGTTGCCGCAGATAGAACCCCATACAGGCCCGGCGACCACCATCGCCACGATACCGCACAGAACACCTACCATGATGACCCAGCCCAATTCTACATTCAACATGGTCGCCACCAGCACCGGTCCCGGCGTAGGCGGAATGAATGCGTGCCCGACTGCCAGTCCTGCCAGGAGCGGGATCGCATAGAACAGGGAAGAACGGTTCGTTCTTTTCGCCAGAGAGAACGCCAGCGGGATCAGGATGATCAGGCCCGCATCGAAGAACACCGGCATCGCGATGACCAGACCCGTAATGCCAAGCGCCCAGGCCGCTTTCTTATCGCCGAACCACCGTACCATGCTTACTGCCAGCGTCTGTGCGCCTCCTGAAGCCTCTAAGATCGCTCCGAACATGGAGCCGAGACCCACCAACAATGCAATACCCTTCAACGTATTGCCGATACCGTCATTGACTGCCGTCACAATATTCTCAAAAGGCATGCCTGCCCCGAGTCCGATCACGATCGCTCCCACCAATATAGAAACCATCGCCTGTACTTTGAATTTAATGATCAACAAAAGTAATACCGCAAGTCCCAGAATTGCCGCTATTACCAATCTGGTCGGATTTAATGCCATTTCACCAGCCATGATTTAGAACCTCCTATTATTTTTTTAAATGTAATTCTGTTGTGATGCATGATGAGGATTTACTGTCTTTTAACATCTGACGTCTTATGTTATTGTGTTTAAATTATATAATTGCCGCCATTTTTGTTCAATACATCTGATGTATTTATTTTCACTTCTATCTTTTGCACAAAAAATAATGGGTGTCCCCTAGGAATCCCCATTATCTTTTGTATAATATTGCTATTGTATTTTCCAAGTCGTATGTCGGGTACCCGAAGTCATCTGATGTATTCCTGTCCGTTCCTCACATATTCTTCCGTTCCTCACATATTCTCCCGCTCCTCCAGGATCTTCATGATCGCCTGCCGGTTATAGGTCAGGTGCATCATCATGGCACATCTGGCCCCTACCGAATCCCGCTTCAGTATGGCGTCCGTGACTGCCCGGTGGGTCTTGATGGTCTCTTCCATCAACATGTGATGGGTCAGATTGGCAAAAGTATAGACCGCCGTATTGATCACCGGGATCAGCGTCTCCACCACCTGGTTCTTACTGCAGCGGGCAATACAGGTATGGAATTCAATATCTTTGCTGATGTGATTGCGGCTGCTCCGATACAGCTGCTCCGTCTCGTCGCACAGCCGCTTCAAAATCCTGATCTCCTCCGCAGACGCATTCCTGCAAGCCAACGCCGCGATCTCCGGCTCGATCATCAGCCGCACCTCGAACAGATCCAGCGCCAGTTTATACTTATCCTCGATCCTGCCAAACCCCAACGGATCCACCTCTATGGAATTGGTATTTATCACATAAGTGCCGGATCCTCTGCGGACTTCCAGGATGCCGCGGGATACCAGCCCCTTCACCGCCTCTCTGATCGTGCTGCGTCCCACACCGAACCGCTCGGCCAGCTCGAATTCATTGGGTATCTTCTGCCCCGGCTCCACCGGCTCCTGCAGAATATATTTCATCAGTTCATCCTCGATCCTGGCCCCCAGAGGTTTCTTATTCGCCTTATCCGGACTGTACATAACCTGTCATCCTCCAATTAATGCGGCGCAGGCTTTCCCCGCACCGGTAACTCTATAACTTAAATCCTACGAGGAATCTTTATCGTTGTCAATCACGTTCTCAGGTAAGGCACATGCTATCCCCATGCGCCGGCCCGGCCGTCACAGCAGCGGCGCCGCCACCTTCATCAGGCTTCCAAGCAGTCTCATCGTCCACTTTTCATGCCGCAGCGTCTCCTTCGTCACCTGCCTGCACTTTAAGAGTGTATCCTGAAAATCCTTCTCGATCTTTGGAACACAATCTGTCCCATACATATAAGTAGCACATTCAAAATGATGATACAGACTTCGATAATCCAGGTTGATGGTGCCCACCACCGCCTCCTGGTCGTCGCTGACAAACACCTTCGCATGCACAAATCCCGGCGTATACTCGAAGATCTTCACGCCCGACTCCAGCAAAGACGCATAGTGGGTCTTGGCCAGCGCATAAGGAATCCGTTTGTCCGGGATTCCCGGCAGGAGCACCACTACCTCCACGCCTCTCTCCGCCGCAAATTTGAGTGCCGTCTCCATCTCTCCGTCCAGGATCAGATAGGGCGTCATGATATGTACATACCTAAGCGCCCGGTTCAGGATATCCATATATACCCGCTCTCCCAGCTGGTCCTCATCCAACGGACGATCGCCGTAAGGGATCACATACCCCTTGGCCTCCTGCACCGGCAGCGCCGGATAAGCCAGGAACGTATCAAACTCAGCCTTCCCGCCGTCCATCCCCCACATCTGCAGGAACATCAGGGTAAAGCTCTTCACCGCCTCCCCCTTTACCATGACTGCGGTATCCTTCCAATGTCCGAACTTCATTTTCTGATTGATATACTCGTCTGACAGATTGACTCCGCCGTTAAATGCGGTATGTCCGTCGATCACCAGGATCTTCCGGTGGTCCCGGTAATTATAGTGGGTGGAGACAAAAGGCGATGCCGGCGCGAAAATCTTACACTTGATCCCAAGTCTGCGCAGGCGTTTCGGATAATCATGGGGCAGAAGCGCAAACTCGCAGGTCCCGTCGTACATGACGCGGACATCCACTCCTGCCGCAGCCTTCCTGGCCAGGATTTCAAGCACCCTGCCCCACATGATCCCTTCGCTCACGATAAAATATTCCATGAAGATAAAATGCTCTGCCGCTTCCAGCTGCCCTAGCATCTCTTCAAACTTATCCTCACCCAAAGGGAAATAAGTGACCGCCGTCTTATCATACACCGGATGGCTGCCGCTGCGTCCCATATAATGGGCGAGAGCCGCCACCCCGCCATTCTCCTCGGCCAGGCGCTTTGCCACTGCCTCATCCTGCCGGATACACGACCTCGTATCCGAGATCATCTTATTCGCCCATTCCTTTAAGACCCGGTGCCCCAGATCACTTTGAGTATACACGAACAGCAGCACGCCGAACACCGGCAGGATCAATAGGATGATCAGCCAGGTGATCTTGGCTGTCGGATTGACCCGACTATTCAGCAGATAGACCACGATCGCAGAGGTCAGTATCACCGTACCGCCGAAAATATGCGGGATCACTTCATAAAACCATTGAAATATACTGAACAGGATCATCACCTGCACAGCCAGCATCAGCAAGATCAAGCCGAAACGGCTGAACACCGCGTGTATGATCCCGCTTTGGCCTTTTTTTAACAAGATAAGACCTTTGTTCTTATAATCAATCGACATATCGATCCCTCTTTCGTATTTTCTCCATTCTAAGGCGTTTAATGCCGAGGGCGCGGGAGCCAAAGCCAAGCCCTATGCTTCTGCCAATGTCAAAGACGCCGCCAGATCCTCGCCTCATATCCCTGCAGGGTCTCTGCCGTTCTCAGGCCGGACGCTGCCGTATCGTACACCAGCTGCCACTGCCCCCTAGACTGGAATGCCCGGCAAGGTCCCTCACCCAGGTTGCAGTCCACCACATAAGCCCGTTCCCCCAGTTTTCTGGCATACACGAACCGGTCTTTCTTCCTGTTCAGAACACGGAACGTCCCGTAGACGAACACCTTCTCTTCATGCCGCATACGTAACAGCCGCCTGTAAGCCGCAAGCACCTCTTCCTTCGGCTCCTGCCGCAGTCCCTCATGTTCGGGCGGCAGCTTCTCGTTCCAGGGAAGCATCACCCTGGCATGCTCCCTGGTCCCAGCCAGGATTCTGGCAAACACACGATCCGCCGGCTCGCTCCGGACATGCTCGGCATAATATCCTTTCGCCTCCACGTCCGTGATCTGCTCCATGGATGTAAAGTCATAATTGGCAAGCCCCATCTCATCCCCCTGGAAGAGAAACGGCGTACCCTTAAGCGTCAGCTGCATCACCGCCAGCAGCTTGGAAAGTGCCGTGTGTCTGGCAGTATCCTGCGTGATCTTGCTGATCATCCGCGGATTGTCATGATTGTTATAGAAAAGGGACATCCAGCAGTTGCTGCCATAATGTTCCATCCAATCGATCATATAGTCTCTGAAATAATTCAGATCGTAGGCGTACTCTTCCATCCGTACATGTCCCGGTGTCTCCAGATGGTCGAAGGAGAACACCATATCCAGTTCTCTGCGCTCCTCTCCCGTCACCAGCTGACACATCTTCATGCCCAGCCCCGGTGTCTCCCCTACGGAAAACGCACCGTGAGGCTCGAAAGCCTTCTCCCGCAGTTCCCGCAGATATTGGTGCAGTTTCGGCCCGTAATAATAGTGCTCGATCCCGGTATAACCCATCAGACTGCCGATGGTTTCGTTGCCCTCGGGCAGCCCTTCCTTTTTCGAGATATAATTGATCACATCCATGCGGAATCCGTCCACGCCCCGGTCCAGCCATCGATTGACCATGTCGGTCACTTCCTCCCGCACCCGCGGCTCATCCCAGTTAAGGTCCATCTGCTTCCCGGAAAAGAGATGCAGCGCCCAGCTGTCGCACGCCTCCTCATATTTCCATGCCGATCCCGAGAAAAAGGATGTCCAGTTGTTGGGCGACGTGTGACTTCCGTCGTCTTCCCGGAAGAAATAATAGTCCCGGTAGGGCGACCCCGGCTTTAACGCCTCCCTGTACCATCTATGCTCATCGGAAGTATGGTTCACCACCAGATCCATGATCAGCCGCATCCCGCGTCGATGTACCTCCGCAAGCAGCTGCTCAAAGTCCTCCATGGTACCGAACTCTTCCATGATCTTATCGTAATCCCGGATATCATACCCGTTATCGTCATTGGGCGAATCATAGATGGGTGAAAGCCACAACGCATCTACCCCAAGCGCCTGTAGATAATCCAGTTTACTGATGATCCCCTGCAGATCGCCGATCCCGTCCCCGTTGCTGTCGCAGAAGCTGCGCGGGTAGATCTGGTAAAACACCGCTTCCTTCCACCACTTCGGTGTGATCTTCCCCGTAGAAGCCGTCGGCTCGTCCCTCTCGCTGCTCACCAGCTCTAACAGCGTATCAAAGAAATCCAGCCCGAACTTACCCCCGAGCAGCTTCCTTCCCACCACTTTACTGTCCAGCAGCTTTGCCAGCGTGCGCAGTTTCAGGTTTGCCGTCGCCGGATTCGTGATGACCCGTTCCGGCAGCCCCAGCTGCAACAATACCCTGGCCAGGGCGTCATGTCCCACCGGATTGCGGTACAATTCTCCGATCGTACTGTCATAAGTCAGCCAGTGCTCGCTTGCTCTTTTCCCCATAGCAACCTCCTATTTCTACTATCTGTTCCAACTTGGCTATCTTTCCCTATTCCCGCCCAAGCTTCCTGCAGAGCCGGTCATACTCCTCTTCGTCCAGTTTGTACTTCTTCTTGTATAAAAAGTAGGAAAGCAGCATCAGCGCACAAGGCACTACCGTCATCGTGATCAGAAGTCCCATGCTCTGCCCGGCCAGGACACCGCTGTGCCCACCGCCTGTCGTTCCGAATATAACATTCGATATCTCCGCCAGCTTCTGCTCCTCCGTGAGCAGTCCCTGGGCACACTGCTGTTCTAAGTCGGAGATCTGATTGGTATAGCCCGTCACACCAAAGAGCAGATAGGAAGCAGATGTGAGCGCCACGATCAGAGCCGAACTCATTTTGGTGATAAAAGGCCGCATCGACGTGATAATGCCCTCATCCCTCGTCCCGAACTTATATTCATTGTACTCCACCGTATTCATAATGGAGATCATCATGATCAGATAGAAACAGTACTGTCCGAAATTCGACAGCATAAAGCCCACCGTAAGCAGTCCGAATTTCCCCATACCTTTCCCCGGGATCGGCAGACAGACGAGCATCAGCCCATACCCGAGCACCGAAAGCGCCGCCATGATCCCCATCAGCTTCTTCCGATGAAGCCTTCTGGAAATGGCCGGATAGAAGATCATCAAGATTGCGGTGGCCGACATTCCCACCATCGTGAACAGAGAATACAACCCACCGTCATAACCAAACGTGAAGTAAATATAGGTGGAGCCGATCCCGCCGCCCACCAGGCCGTTCCCCACCTGCTGGATCAGGAAAATTACCGCGATCCACACCAGCTGGTCATTCCGGGCAATGGTCAAAAAGACCTTCCTTAGCGAAAACCGCTCCTTTTGCTTCTCCACCGGAATCTCCTCCCGGTTCTCCCGCACCCCAAACAACGTAAACAGGATAAAAAGCGGGGATAGTACGGCAACTGCCAGAGCGATCCGCCCGTAAGCCACCGCCGTACTGCCGCCAAGTGCCGATGAGCCCGTGCTGAACATAGGGATCAGAATAGAAGCCAGTACCCCGCCGATCCCCGCAAAAAGCGTGGCTCTGGACGTAAACTGGTTCCTGGCATCGGCGTCCGACCCAAGCGCCGGAATCATTCCCCAATAGGAAATATCGCTCATCGTATACGTAATACTGAATGCAAAATACATCACTGCAAAGAACCACACAAAGGCCCATCCCTGCAGCTGTACATTAAACAACAGACTGATCACCACCGAGGTGGATACGCCCCCGGCCAACAGCCAGGGTTTAAATTTCCCGTATCTCGACCGTGTCCGCTCGATGATATTCCCCATCACCGGATCATTCAACGCATCAAACACCCGGGCCGCGATCATGATCCCCGTGACAGCCGCCACCTGTGCGCCGTCCAGAGTATGCGTAAACAGCACAAAAGTCAGCAGATAGCTGTTGATCAGGCTGTACACCATATCCCTGCCCACCGTCCCCAGCGGGAAATACAAAAGATTCTTCTTTGTTCTCTTCCTGTTCTCCATAACGCCCCTACACCTTCTCCATAAAGTACATCCGTGACCCGAAATCCTGATACACCCTAGTCTCTGAGTTAATCCCCACCGATCCGAATGCCTGCTTCAGCTTAACACCATGATACATCAATTCATCTCCATACACAAGCCAGTCCTCCTCTTCGCCTTCCAGCTTCACGAGCTTTGCCGCCAGCGCTTCCACCAGAGAATCCTGCCTGATGTGGATCGGTGCGATCATGTTCACAAGCCCGCCAAAATCCTTTAAATTATATCGCAGCCGCCTGTTATAGAAATGATAGCAGCTTTCCTCCATAAGTCCCTTCGCTTTGTAATACGCAAAAGGATCGTTCGGCACTACCAGCTTCTGCAATAACATCCCCACCGCCTTTTCCCGGTCAGGCGACACGCAGGTCCACTCCATCGTATTTGAAGGACCGATGCCGATGGCCGTATGATAGGAGCCGGCTTCCCCGGCAAAGCTCCGGCCTCTGTAGAAATCGCCGAACTGCAGCACCGGCCGCCACTTCTTATAGAGGGAGATCTGTGCCTTCACCTCCGCCAGTTCCTCCCGCTTCAGATCGCAGAAATTACATTCATACCCGAAGATCCCGAACGCCGCCACCTGGAAGCGTGTCTCCATCGGCGTACCTCGCAGCGTCTGATGATTGGGACAGGCCGAAACATGGGCACTCACCGTAGACAGCGGATAACCGTAGCTGTAACCGTTCTGGATCTCCGCCCGACACAGCGCGTCCGTGTTGTCACTGGCCCATATCTGCGGAAAATAACAAAGAATGCCCAAGTCGAACCGATTGCCGCCGGAGCTGCAGCCCTCAAACAGGATTTCCGGAAAACGCTCTGTAAGTTCCTTCATACAGCGGTACAGACCGCACACATACCGGTGGCATACCTCCCCCTGCGCGCCGGCTCCCAGACTTTTCGAATAGACATCCGAGAAGATACGGTTCATATCCCATTTTACATAAGAAATATCTGCGGAAGAGAACACCCTGCTCATCTCTTCAATGATATAGTCCTGCACCGCCGGATCCGCCAGATCCAAAACCCGCTGGTTACGCCCCTCGGAATGAGCCTGTCCCGGAATATCCATAGCCCACTCAGGATGGGCCCGGTACAGACAGCTCTCCACATTCACCATCTCCGGCTCCACCCAGATACCGAAGGCAAGCCCAAGCGCCTGTACTTTATCGCACAGCCCTTTAAGGCCGCCGGGCAGCTTCTTATGGTTCACTTCCCAGTCCCCCAGGGAGCGGCTGTCGTCGGTGCGCTCCCCGAACCACCCGTCGTCCACCACAAAGAGCTCAATGCCCGCATCCTTACCGGCCTTCGCCAGCCGCAGCAGCTTCCGCTCATCGATCGCGAAGTACGCCGCCTCCCAACTGTTTAAAAGCACCGGCCGCTCCTTCCTTTTCCATGTACCCCGCACGATGTGTTCTCTGACAAACCGGTGCATATGCCGGCTCATCCCGTTGAAGCCTTCATGAGAAAAAGTCATCACAGCCTCCGGCGCCTCGAAAGCCGCCCCCGGCTTAAGCTCCCAGGAAAAAGACCGGGGATTGATCCCCGCCACGATCCTTGTCTTGCCGAAACTGTTAACCTCCACAGCCTCATAATGGTTTCCGCTGTAGATCAGATTGAACCCGTAGCAGTCCCCTGCATCCTCCGTGGTATGCTCCCCCGAAAGCATCACGAAAGGATTCGCCCTGCTGGACGACACACCCGCATAGGAAGCATTCACATGCCTTCCAGCCCGCACGGGCAGATCGGTGCGCTTCATCTCTCTGGCCCAGCCGCCGGTGAAGGTCGTAAACACATAATCCGCCGTAAAAAAGTCTACCTGCAGGCTCATAAGCCGCTTCAGGACCACCGATCCTTCTCCCTCATTCACAAGTCTTGCGCTTCTCGTTATCACATCGCATTCCGGATAGACGTAGTAATGCAGTTCCAACACCAGCCCATATCCTTTGTCCCGCAGCACCACCCGCAGATGCTCCACGTGTCCGTCCTCGCTGTAAGAACCGGGCAGCGCGGCATATGCCGGCTTTTCATCCGTGATGACAAAGGATTCATAGAGAAAATCCGAAGTAAAACTGCCGTCTCCGTGCACCACCTCCACAAAAGGCTCCCGGATATCGCCTTTTCCGTAAGCGGACATCTCCAGACAGGCATCTTCCAAGCTGAAATTCTTATGCCCGTCATCATAATAGATACTGTTGCCCGGCGCAAAATTATGCTTTTCCCGCAGCGCCCCGTCATCCCGGAAGTGAATCTTCCTGCCATAATGCAGATGCTCCAGATGTCCCGTATGCGTAACACCAAACAGATAGGACGTATGCGCCGTCTCCAATGCAAAGATACCGTTTTTTTCTGTGATCATATTTTCCTCCATTCCGAAGCAGTTTTACGTACTTATTCCTATATGGTAAGAAATCGTCGCCCGGCAGCGACGATTCAGAGAATGCTCCGCATTCTCCTTGAATGGTTTACACTGTCGCAATTTCCTATAAAGGTAAGAAAGGGCGGGGAAGAAGATTTTCCCCGCCCACTTAGTTCCGCTTACGAAGCCATTCTCTTTTCCGCAGACCGCAGCAGCGATATGATCGGCATGATCAGGATACCGCATAGGAAATTGCTCACCCCATGGATAAAGTCCCACGGCAGTCCCGCTATGATCCACGCCACCATCCCCTTAAAATTCAGCCCGAACAAAATCGCCTGAGCCGGTGCATACAACGTACCAAACAAAAAGCCATGGGCCGCACACACCGTCATATAGACAAGCGGCTGCAGCTTCCTCGGCAAATGCTGCGGCAGAATCATGACTGCTCCCCAGAGGACTGTCCACACATACAGATAGGGAAGCCACCACGTCGCAAATCCGCTGAAGATACCGTTTAAGAGCACATAAAGATAGATCGGATACAACGCCTTTCTCCGGTAGACTACAGTAAAGGCCACGACGAAAGTTCCAAGCAGGTGCACGTTGGGCAGCACCTCCATCAGCATCTTGGAAGCATACATCACCGCACCCAACATGGCGAACACCGTGAGTTCACGGGTCGTGAGCCGCCTGCTTTCCATCTTATTCCACCTTGAGGGCATAGCTGTCTCCCTCTGTGATCTTGGTAACGTCAATGCCCGAGTTTGCATACTCGCCGTTGATATAAAAAGCCCAGTAGACACCGTCCGCATCATAATCAGCGGTAATACCGTTCACTGTTTTGACGAAAAGGCCGTATTCCCCTTCCTCACCATCGATCAAGCCAAGCTCCTGCAACGCTTCTCCCACGCTTTCTTTATCCGTATGGATCTCAAACTGCGTCTCCTTGCCGTCCTTATCCGTTACGGTCAGGGCAAATTCCTTACTGCCTTCTCCCAGTTCACCGCCTTCCCGCTGCACACTTGCACCTGTTTCCGTGCCCTCTGCGCCGGATGCCGCCTCGCTGTTCTTACTGCCATTACAACCAACTGTACAAAGTGCCATAGCCACCATAAGCACCATACAAAGGATGAATGACGATACTTTTCTGTTGTGATTCATCTGCATGTTCTTTATCTCCTTTGCTTTTATTATGCCCAAAGACCTCTGTGAGATCCTTCCGGCAGGTTCTCTCCGCTTCGACCGGCGCTCGCGGCCGTACCACTATTATATGGTAACGGAAATTTCCTCTGTCCGGATATTTCGACTTGACACAAACATGCTGCCAGCCTTCTCAAAGAAGAGCAGCCGCTCTTTCTTCAATGGCTTGTCCCGGTCAGTGGCTTCCGGTCAGGCAGATATTATATTCTTCGCGTGTCTCACGGCGACGGGCTCGTACAGGACTTCCACCTGTTTCCCCGAACAGAGTCTTTCTTATGATAGTACTTTATAACTCATTGGTCAAGAATCGGATGGCAGAGGGTACATAAAAACATGACAGTGAAGCGAGGGCTGAACTGTTACATAGAAACACCCCACGGCCAGATCCAACGATTGACTGTGGGGTGATGCATTAGAGAATTGATGCTGTTTTATTTCTTCTTTGCGTCCTTATTTAACGGACGTACCATAAATAAACTGATCAGCAGCGCTATAATATAGAGCACGATCGTCAGATACAGCACATTCTGATATCCCACCGGATTGATGCTGTTACCGTGAGAATCCTGCATGAATTCACCGGTGCTGTTCACGATCAGGTTCGCAACCTGGTTACCGGTAAGTCCCGCAAACGCCCACGCCGAAAGCGTGATGCCGTGCAGTGCACTGATACTGCCCATGCCATAATGGTCGGAAAGCAGTGTCGGCACATTGGAGAAACCGCCACCGTAACCTGCATTGACTACGAAGATCAGACCCAGTACGAGCACTACCAGCAACATATTGCCCTGACCGTTCTTGATGCCGCCTGTCACCATTACCAATGCGGTAAAGATGATAGAAAGCACGAAGATCAGCTTGTAGATGGTATTTCTGTCCTTCATGGTATCTGCCCATGCCGAGAAACCAAGACGGCCGCCTGCATTGAAAACTGCCGAAACCGTGGAGATCACGCCGACAGCGCCGGCCAGACCGATACACTTCACGATCATCTTCTCCTGAGAGATCAATGCCAGACCACAGGTGATATTGATGTAGAACATCAACCAGATACCGATATAATTAGCCACCGGCCTGGTCTTGATCACGGCCATGATGCTCTGACCCTTCTCCTTCTTCTGCGGCTCATGCCAGCCTTCCGGTTTCTTCAATAAGATATGGCCTGTGAACATCATCACAAAGTATACCACCGCCAGGATCAGGAACATCTTATAGATACCGCCGTCTCCAAGGTTCTCCAGCATAGCCTGCATGATCGGGCTGGCGATCGCCTTCGCCGCACCGAAACCTGCCACTGCCAGGCCGGTCGCAAGACCCTTCCTGTCTTCAAACCAGAGCATAAGCGTCTTGACGGGGGACAGATAACCGGTTCCAAGACCGATACCCATAATAAAACCGTAACATATGTAGATACCGATAAGCGCCAGCGGGCTCTGCTGATGCTGTCCGCCGTAATAAATGAAAAATCCGGTACCTGCCATACCTGCCGCGAAACAGATCGCTGCGATCAGGGATGACTTGTGAATGTCTTTCTCCACCACATTGCCCAGGAATGCCGCTGACATACCCAGGAAGAAGATTGCGAAACTGAACGCCCACTCCGTCGCGCCTTTGGAGAATCCGATGTAATCTGCTATCTCCTGGCTGAAGATCGACCAGCAGTAAACCGTACCGATACTACAATGGAGTAAGAGCGCCGGGATCGCGGCACAAA
>CAMWLJ010000062.1 GCA_947175055.1 uncultured Lachnospiraceae bacterium
CTTTACCGCTGTTTGCGGAGGCATCCTGCTGCATCTTATGATTCTGTACTTCGACTTTCGGTGCGCTTACTGCAGATTCCTGAACACTCTTATTACCACTTGCATCATCTACAGTCACCTTCATCTGCACGGTCTCACCGTCCTTCTGAACGGAAACAGTATAGTCTTTCATACCTTCCAGTTCCGGTGTCAAGACTTCATCCGGCATACCTGATTCTCCTTGTTCAGAGATCAGCTGCTTCATAATTGCAGTAAGCTCCTGTTCATTTAGTCCCAGTTCTTTCTGCAGGCTCTCCAGACTTTCTTCTACGATCCCTAGCAGATTCTGTAAACTGCCATAAAGTGATTCGTCCGTCAGCAGCACTAACTCATCCGTATTGCCGGACATGCTCAACAACAGCTGTCTGAGATTATCAGGGTCGAACAGCTGAAGTGCCGTAAGCCCTAAAACTGCCATGGCCTCTTCCACTTCTTCCCGTGAAACGCCCAGTTCATCTGCGATATCCTGAACCAACTCTTCTCCGGCCGTCTCCAGTTTATCCGCAACCGTATCCTGCGTATTTGTCTCTGCATCGCTCGAAATACTTTCGGAGACATTCTGCCCCGGTCGGTCTGTTTCCACCTGGTCGGTCTTAGGCGATGTCACTTCTGTCTTTACCGTATTTACAGGCATAACTGTCTGTCCGGCAGCGATGCTGCTCCCTGCCGCCTGCTGACTTCCTGCACTGCCACTATATTTCGTCATAACTTGACCGAAACTTTCCGAAACAGCCGCGTCTGCCTTACTTCCTGCAAGATCTGTCTGCCCCTTCGCATAAGCAAACAAGGCATTTACATTATTAACATTCATGCTCCTTCCTCCTTTCTTATATTCTCAGGGTTCTTTCCCCTGGATATTTATATATAATGCAGACAGTGCAGACCGATCCTCAATCTGTACCGCAGCAGTATATATCACCTTCCGACAGTAAACGATACGCATGTATGCATCTTATACTTACACCGTACTTTTCACTGAGCATTTGTGTCCGAAAAGACATGCGGCACAAATTTGCTATATCGTTTACTATAGTTATATATCGGCATTACATCAGATCTCCATAACCAAATTCCCAATAAAGTCAGGTGATCTCAACTCATGAATCCGGATCCATGATCCTTGTTAGCCTGGACGCGATCTCAGCATCCATTGCCCCCAAGATCTTACCACGATCCTGTGAACTCATCTGGCTTAATATTCTTGCTACCAGATCCAAGTCATCCGTCATCGTCTCAAAGATCGCAGCCGCCTGCTTCGGTTTCATATCCACATAAGTCTGCGCATATTCCTGCGCTTCCTTGTCTTCCTCGATCTGCTGCACTACCTGTTTATACAAATACTCCGCCGTTGTTGGATCCATTGACTCATAGTATTTCTGATACTCCTCTGCTCCCGGTCCCTTTTCGGCGTAGACTACTTCATTGTAAAACTCCGTTCTGATTCTGTCAAAATCAATCTGTGCATCTTCAAAAGTTCTCAGTCTCTCGATCTCCGCACGAAGCTGTTCCATCTCTTCAGAATCACTGTTGCTTGCCGACTGCGCACGTTCAAGCTCAAGCTCAAGCTCCGTAATATAATCCACTGCCTCCCGCAGACTTGTATACCCGCCGTAGGACTCTTCCTCCGTGGGTGTCGTTGCTTCCTCCGGCAGGATCATATTGATCACAGGTACATCCTTTAAGACCGGCGCTAATACATTAGAGCCGAATCCGCCAACATCCAACTTCACGAGCAGACATAAGATAGCCAGCCATATAGCAACAATAACAATCGTTACCAAAAACACGGAGATACCTCCTGGCTCGTCGTCTCCCGCAATCTGTTCGGAAAGCTCCCGGGCACGTTGCTTTGCCTCCTTCTTCTGAGCCTTCTGTTCCGCTCTCAATCTCTTGCGCTCTTCTTTTAACTTCTTAGTATCAACCTCAGCATCCGCTCCGGTATTCACATTCACAAGCTCTTCTGCCATTATTACCTCCATGCCGCAGCATTTTTTCTATGACCGCAAGCCTGATTTCAAATTCGGCTCTGCGATTCCGAGTTCGTAGCTCCGGCTCAAACTCATTGCCCTTTTGCTTTGCCGCGCTGCCCATAAGTATAACTGGTAAGTTCATCTATAGCCTTATGTTCTGCGGCATTTTCTTCACGTACAAATTCCACGAACGCTTTCTCACGCAGCTTCTCATGCATCTTGCGCTCCTGCATTACTTCCTGCAGCTTCTTCCTTGCCTCTTCCACAGCCTTCCGTGCCAGGGCAACCTGTTCGCGCTGTCTGTCTATCATCTCATCCATGATCAACACGGCATTCCTGTTATCCTTCAGATCCATAATGTGCAGTCTGTCGCTGCGCATCAGGCGCCCTTCCTCCAGATAAGCTTCTTTCCTGTCGATCAGAATCTGTAATTTCTCCTCTTCTTCGTTCAAATGCATCTGTGCCCTGCCAAGTTCCATCTTAGCCTGGCTTTCCAACTGATATTGGATATTCAGGAGGCTCTGCATTCTATATATAAATTTCGCCATATCCGGCCACTCCCTGCCATATATGATCTGCTAAGGTATTCAATACAAGCCTTTCAGCCTACTCTGCAAAAAGTTCCCGCAACTTTCCGACCGCCTGCTCATAGTCAAATTTAGCATCCACTTCCTGCATCAGGTATTCATTCACCGCATCGATCTTGGCAATGGCGTAATCGATCTTAGGATTGCTTCCGTTCTTATAGGCACCGATATTGATCAGATCCTCCGCCTCATTATAAGTTGCCAGTACGTTTTTCAGCTTACCGGCGAGCATCTTATGCTCCTTATCCACGATCTGAGCCATGCAACGGGATATACTCTGCAATACATCGATCGCCGGATAGTGATTCTGATGCGCCAGTTTACGATTCAACATGATATGGCCGTCCAATATACTTCTGGCTGTATCCGTGATCGGTTCATTCATATCGTCTCCATCTACCAACACCGTATAGAGTCCCGTGATAGAACCGGTCTGGGCACACCCTGCCCGCTCAAGCAGCTTGGGCATCTCGGAATATACACTTGGAGGATATCCCCTGGATACCGGCGGTTCTCCGCTGGCCAGACCGATCTCTCTCTGTGCCATGGAAAAACGCGTCAGGGAATCCATCATGAGCAACACATCTTTCCCCTGATCCCTGAAATATTCCGCGATCGCGGTAGCCGTCTTAGCCGCTTTGTTTCTTTCCAATGCCGACTTATCAGATGTGGCTACAACAACAACCGAACGTCTCATGCCCTCTTCGCCCAAGTCGCGCTCCACAAACTCGCGCACTTCTCTGCCCCGCTCACCTATCAGCGCGATCACATTAATATCTGCCTTGGTATTACGTGCGAACATGCCCATCAGCGTTGACTTTCCTACACCGGAACCGGCAAAGATACCGATACGCTGCCCCTTGCCGACAGTCATCAACCCGTCTATCGCTTTCACTCCCAGCGGTAATACTTCCGCTATGATCTTCCTGTCCATGGGATCCGGGGGCTGTGCTTCCACACTGTATGGAGTACCGGCCAGATAACTGCCGTCTATCCTTCCCAGACCGTCAAGCACCTTGCCAAGCAGATCATTGCTCACCGGTACAGTCAATGGCTCTCCTACATTCTCTACGATACAGCCAAGTCCTATGCCGTCTGTCTTATCACAAGGCATCAGCAGTGTCTTACGGTCTTTAAACCCTACCACTTCCGCCATGATCGGTTTATACTCCTCCTGTGCCGGATAGATTCTGCATAGGTCGCCCAACTTCGCTTCCGGTCCGGCAGACTCGATCGTCAGCCCGACTACATTCTCGACCCGTCCTTTACGCTTAAAAAAGGTTTCCTCCACTATTCTGCTGTATTTCTGTAAATCAATTGCCCTATTCATAAACAGTCATCATCCACGCTTCTCATAAGATAACACACGCAATCTATTGGTCAGCTCCGCCAGCTGCGTATCTACACCACAATCAAAAATACCGCCGTCCGTTTCGATCATACATTCCCCCTGTCTTAGAGAGATGTCCTCAATGATCTCTACGGTACCTCTGCCGGCCGCAGCACCGTCTGCCAGCGCCTGCTTCTGCATATTAACAAAAGGATAATCCTCTTTAGAAACGTGTACAATAAAACTCCTGCTGCTCTCCACCTGTCTTAAGGTGGAGTCTACCAAATGCACCAGGATGTCTCTATTGTCTGCCAGTTCAATCCCAAAAATATGACTATATACCTCAGTGATCGTATCGATAAACTTTGGCTCCAGTTCTTGGATCAACTGTTCATATTCCGCTTCCAGCCGTCGTTTCTCTGCTATCAGCTCTCTCTTCATCTCTTCCGCTTCCGCGATTCCCTGCCGATAGCCCTCCTCGTGGCCTTCCTTCTTTCCTTCCTCCATTGCCCAGCGTCTCTTAGCTTCGATCTCGCCATCTGCAGCCGTCTTTAACTCCTCAGCCTGTGCAATGGCATCATCAAGTATGGCCTGTGCCTGAGCCTTGACCTCCTCCAGATCAGGAACTTCTTCCGCTGCGGCCTTGATGATTCCGCTTCCATTCTCATCGGTATCATCGAACAAGTCATCGATCGCCTCCCCGCCAAGACCACTTACAAATCCGGACTCTTCGTCAGCTTCCTCCGATCCGCCTCCCAGCGCTGCTCTTCTCAAAGCCTTCTGCTCTTCGATCCTTCTCTCTACAAGAGCATTGGAATCAATAACATGCTTCTCATCACCGGACACCACTACCCAGCTTGCTTTATATATATTCCTAGACAACGATCTCGTCACCTCCACCTCTGGAGATAACGATCTCTGCGGAATCCTCCAGCTTCCTGATAACATTTACGATCTTCTGCTGTGCTTCCTCTACATCCTTCATACGTACAGGACCCATGAATTCCATATCTTCCTTGATCATGGCTGCCAAACGTTTAGAAAGATTATTGAAGATCGCATTCTGTACCTCTTCATTAGATCCCTTAAGCGCGGTTGCCAGATCTCCGTTATCCACATCACGCAGCACTCGCTGAATTGCTCTGTCGTCCAAAAGCAGGATGTCTTCGAACACGAACATCTTCTTTCTGATCTCGTCCGCAAGTTCCGGCTCTTCGATCTCCAAAGTCTCCATGATATGTTTCTCCGTACCGCGGTCTACCGTATTCAAGATCTCTACAACGGCATCCACACCGCCAATGATCGTATAATCCTGATTGACCAGCGATGACAACTTGGATTCCAACACCTTCTCCACTTCTTTGATCACCTCCGGACTCGTTCTGTCCATAATAGCGATACGCTTGGCCACATCAGCCTGCCTGTCAGGCGGAAGCGCCGAAAGGATCAGAGCCGACTGCGACGCCGACAAATAAGATAAGATCAAAGCGATCGTCTGTGGATGCTCATCCTGAATAAAGTTAAGCAGCTGCGACGCATCTGTCTTCCGGATAAACTCGAATGGCT
The DNA here is from genome assembly GCA_947175055.1 of uncultured Lachnospiraceae bacterium. GTDB lineage: Bacteria > Bacillota > Clostridia > Lachnospirales > Lachnospiraceae > UBA3282. The sequence goes on from CAMWLJ010000062.1 coordinate 5,493, forward strand.
TTACCTGCAAAGATGCCGTCAGCTTGCCGATCACATCCATAGCTCTGTCAGCACCAAAGGACTTCTCCAGCACCTCCTTGGCATAATTGATGCCACCTTCTGCAATATACTGCTGCGCCAGACATACCTGATAAAATTCCGAGATCACATCATCTTTTACCTTCGGTGTAATATTCCTGGTATTCGCGATCTCCAGCGTCAGTTCCTCTATTTCGTCTTCCTTCAAATGCTTAAAAACATTGGCAGATCTCTCCGGCCCTAATGCGATCAATAAAATAGCAGCCTTCTGAAGTCCGCTGATATTTCCAGCTTCCTTAGCCATTTATCTTACCCCCAGTCTTCGTTCAGCCAGTTGCGCAACAGATTTGCCGCCGCCTCCGGATTCTCATCTACAAATTTATTGATCAGTTTTCTCTCCTCAGATTCATTCTCTACCGTGATATCCTCCAACTGCATTTCAGGTGTAGACTGCAATAATGTCTCCACGGAGATCTCCTCTTCTTCCTCCGCATGTTTCTCTCCGCGCATGCTTCGCAGTACAACGAAAGCAAGCAGCGCCAAGATCACAATGATCAACACGATCTGTATGATATCTGTCACGGTAATGGCAGGACCTTCCGCATCAAAGAAAACATTCTCACTGTAAGCCACAAGAGAAATACTTTCCGACGAAATACCGGTAGCATTGGCTACAGCTCCCACCAAGTCTTCTTCTATTTCTATCCTGGTGCGTCCCGCATTAGCTAACTTATATTCTTCCCAGGAGACTCCATCCAGATCTCCCCGTGTTTTGGCATCTTCTTCCCGAATGATATTATACTGGATCATGGACGCCATCAATGAAGATCTGCTGTAATCGATATCCCCTGCCGGTGTTGTCTTCTCAATGATCTCTTCATCCGGAAGATAATCTCTGGATTCTTCAGATTGTGAGGAATTCCCACCGCCATTGTCAGGCAGTACATAGGTACTGTCATCGTCACTGTCATTGGAATCCGTCCCCGGGATCCCCGCTACAGTACTCTCATTCTCTGCACTGAAGATCTTCTCTTGTGCGATCATACCTTCTGTCCGGCCTTCCGGTGCACTGTATTTATGTGATGTTGATTTCGTAGATGAGAAATCAAGCGCCAGATTGGTCGCCACTTCCACATTATCAAACTGTTTCGTTCCAAGCAGAACCTTCCGCACCTCGCGGATGACCAGCTTCTCCGCCTCGGCTTTCACTGAAAGCTGCGCATTGGCTGCACCCGTTATGCTATAGTCGTCTTCTGCCGTAAAGAGCGTGTTGCCTTCTATATCCTGAATCACAATATGATCCGTCGTTTCATTGCCGATCGCCGTTGCTATGGCACGTGCAAGTCCTGCCGCACTTTCCGTGCTGAACTCATCCTTAAGTTCCAGCAAGACCCATGCATGAGACTCTTCTTCTGTGGCCAACAACGTACCGTCATTCTCCGGAATCGATAATTTGACTCTTGCAGTCTTGATCGCAGAAAATCTCTCCAGCATATCATTCGCCAGATATTTCTCCAGATAGACCACATTCTTCTTCTGCTTATCAGCCTCAGTGGTAGAAAAACTGCCTTCCGTCACTTGGTCGATGCCGTAACCGACGGCCTGGATATTGCTGGTTCCCAGAAGCATACGCGCATCGGCCTGCTGGTCGCGCAGTATCCTGAACGTCAACGCATCATCTGAGACCGTATACTTCATCTCTTCTCCATCCAGGAGTTCTTTCACTTCAGCCGCCTCAGCCGCCGTCTCACATTCTCTCAACAGCACATACTGAGGCTTGGTCAGCATCGTCACCACCGCAACAAGCGCAACGATGACCACTGCCATGCCGCATATCAACAATGTCTTCTGCTTGGCAGTAAAACGATTCCACCATGCCAATATTTGATTGCCTAATTCTCTTAATCTGACTAATAACTTATCCACCGCAATTTATCTCCTTCAGCCTTCCCCTTATTCTCACCAAGATATTAGATCTGCATCTGAAGAAGTTCCCTGTAAGCATCTAAAACCTTATCTCTGATCGCAACCGTATACTGCAATGCAGTGGACGCTTTCTGCAACGCAATGCTGAGGTCATGTGCATTCTCGGTCTCCCCGAGCATCCACTTAACCTCTTCATTCTCCGCATCCGACAGATAATCATTCGTAATATTCAAATTGTCGATCGCCGTATGTAATAGACTTTCAAAGCCTGTTTCCTTATATGTGTCCGGTTTGTTCGTAACTGCCGTCCTGGCTGCCTCCTTGACTGCCTCTGAGGACACGTTACGAAGCGCTGTAATATCTATAGCCATCTTTCTCCCTCCAAATTATAAGGTTCTCAATGATCTGTCCTACTGGTTGCTCAGCAGATTTAATCCCGTAGTTGCAATACTCTTGCTGGCACTGAATGCCGTAGCATTGGCCTGATAAGCCCGGCTGGCATCGATCAGATTCGTCATCTCCGTAATCGTACTGACATTGGGATACATTACATAACCGTTCTCATCCGCATCCGGATGAGAAGGATCATATACCATATTCCCTTCTGTCCATCTATCTTCATAAACTCCCGTTACCTTAACACCGGTACCGTCATATCTTCCTCTCGCCTTACTCAGCACCTGACGGAAAGGCGCCTGGGAATTCTTCTCCTCGAAAACCACTACCTTCCTGCGATAAGGCGTACCGTCCTCGGTACGGGTCGTATTTGCATTGGCTACGTTCTGCGAAATGATATCCATACGATATCTTTCCGCTGTCATACCGGTTGCGTTAATGTCAAAAGCTGTAAACATTCCCATAGTCTGTTCTCCTTATCCCTCGATTACACAAACTGCCGTCATGCCCGTTTCACGGCTCCGTCATTATTTCATGACCATCTGCAGATTCTTGAACTCCTGCCTGATCGATGCCGTCAGGCCCTGGTATACTATCTGGTTCTTGGCCAGATACACCGCTTCCGTATCCGGATCCACGTTATTGCCGTCCACACGATAGGAATACCCCGAATAATCGCTGTATGTAACAGGACTTAACCGTCCAAGATCCTTATTCAGCCTGCTCATCTTGGCATCCATCGAAATATATCTGGACTGCCCGAGCGCTTTCGCAAGCTGCGTCTCAAAGCTGACATCGCTTCTCTTGAATCCCGGTGTATCGGCATTGGATATATTGTTGGAGATAACATCATTGCGAAGCCATGATGCATCTGCCGCCCTATCCAGCACATTAATATAATCAAACGCATTGGTACTTGTTAATGTACTCATATAATCATACCCCTCCTATAATAGTAGAATCCATAATCCATTATAAAGGTATTAAGAAAAAAAACAAGGTTTTTCGATTCATTTTTCACAAATAATTAGCAGTAAAATCTGGAAGCCGCATATTTGGCTGGCTTCCCAAATTCCTACATCTGTCATTGGAAAGACACCCTGATATATGGAAATGACACAAAAAAGGATTCACCCGGCTTTAAACGCTCAATTGTAAATCCTTTTACATTGCATATCTCCTGTATTCGTTTCTACCCTGCATCACTGCATCAGCCACCGCTTCAGGCCCCTGCTCAAAAACGTCCCTGTTCTTTGAGCTTCTCTACTTCCTCGAAGACCACATCATTCAATACCTTAATGTAGGTCCCCTTCATACCGGAAGACCGGGACTCGATCACACCCGCGCTCTCAAACTTGCGCAGCGCATTGACGATAACGGAACGGGTGATACCCACCTTATCCGCAATCTTACTTGCCACAAGGATTCCTTCCATGCCTCCCAGTTCATCGAATATATGCGTGATCGCTTCCATCTCGGAGAAAGACAGCGTGCCGATCGCTGACTTCACCACCGCCAGCTTACGGTTCTCCTCTGCATTCTCCTCGCTCACTGCGCGTAACATCTCCAGCCCCACCACCGTGGTTCCGTACTCGCACAGGATAATATCATCAATATCATACTGTGCATCACATTTATAAAGAAACAGCGTTCCCAACCGCTCACCGGATATCTCGATCGGCGTGATCACAGCCCTGTACCGCTTCGTATCAATGCTCTCGAATCCCAGGGTCTCCAGATTAACGTTCTCCTTCGTAGATAATACCGAAAGCAGTCTCTCGTTCAGCATAGGATCGATGAACCCGCCCACATGATCTACGATCAACTCCATAATGGATTCTACCATATCCAGGTCACCGAGTCCCAGCACCTTGCCCTTCCTGCTTATGACAAGCACGTTGGAACCGAGAATGTCCTTCAATACATCACAGATATCATTGAACACGACCTTCCCCGAATTGTTGTTATGCAGAAGTTTTCCGATCTTCCTCGTCTTATCCAGTAACTGAACACTGCTCATAAACCCAACTCCTTATACTCTCGCCCCAAAAATCAGTACGCTGTCATAGATGTATAACAACATAAATATCTGAACCGTTATACAAATGTTCCAAATAGTTACACAATTCTGTATAAAATGATTTTATCACAACATTCGAGTATAATCAATGGTCATCGCTCATATTTTGTATCTTTTGTCTGGAATATTCATTATAATCATGGAATTTTCTGACATTCATACTTTAGCGTTCATTACAATACGCCAAATACAACATTTCACCAAATCTCTGTCCTTTGTCGCACAAACAATGCATAAATCGTGTCAGCCTCAGCTACCGCTATGCTTCCTGCTTCTTTACATCTTTGACAAACCCGCAGTTTTCATCCGAGCATACCAGCTTATTTCCCTTCTGCAGCATGATGGCGCCGCATCGGTCACATTTATCATCTACCGGTCGCTGCCATACCATAAAGTCGCAATCGGGATTATCGATACAGCCGTAATACTTCCTTCCCTTCTTGGTCTTCTTCAATACGATATCCTTACCGCATTTCGGGCATGCCACTCCGATCTTTTCAAAATACGGCTTTGTATTGCGGCAGTCCGGAAAGCCGGGACATGCCAGAAATCTGCCATGAGGACCGTACTTGATCACCATCTGCCTGCCGCACAGATCACAGAACTCGTCAGAAAGTTCATCCGCTATCTCCACCTCATCCAATTCCTTCTCCGCCTTATTCACTGCTTCTTCCAGATCCGGATAGAAATTAGATATCACGGTCTTCCACTTTACACTTCCCTCTTCCACGCCGTCCAGCAGTGCCTCCATCGTCGCCGTAAAGTTCACATCCACAATAGATGGAAATGCCTCCTTCATCATGTTATTTACGACTTCTCCCAGCTCCGTCACATAGAGATTTCTATTCTCCTTAACAATATACCTTCTGGCAAGGATCGTGGTGATCGTAGGCGCATAGGTACTGGGACGCCCTATTCCCAGCTCCTCCATGGCTCTGACTAAGGATGCCTCCGTATAGTGCGGTGCCGGCTGCGTAAAATGCTGCTTCTCCACAAGTTCTTTCAGCGAAAGCTTCGTGTCCTTAGTGATTCCTTTCATCAGCGTGTTATTCTCTTCCTTCTCATCCTCCTGCATATAGACACTCATAAAACCGTCAAACTTCACTTTTGAGGCAGCCACCGTAAACCTATGACCGGCTGCGTCAATCTTCACCGAAGTAGTCTCATAAACCGCAGGAGCCATGCGACTTGCCACAAAACGCTTCCAGATCAGTTGGTAAAGTCTGAACTGATCTCTGGACAAAGATTCCTTGATCTCCACCGGGATCCGATCGATCTGCGTGGGGCGGATCGCTTCGTGGGCATCCTGGATCTTCCCGCTGCTCTTATGCTCCTGTTCCGTTCCTGCCGTATACACCTCCCCATATCTGTCTGCTATAAAAGCCCCCGCAGCTTTCGCCGCTTCGTCGGATACTCTTGTAGAATCCGTACGCAGATAAGTAATGATACCTGCCGTACCATTCCCCTTGATATCAACCCCTTCATACAGCTGCTGCGCAAGACGCATCGTCTTCTGGGTAGAAAAGTTCAACACCTTGCTGGCTTCCTGCTGCAGCGTAGACGTCGTGAACGGCAGGGGGGCTTTCTTGATCCTTTCACCACTTTTTACGGACGATATTTGATATACAGCCTGATCTAACTGTTTCTTGATCTCTTCCATTTCTTCCAGTGAAGATATTGTCTTCTTCTCCTCCACTGTCCCATAATATTTCGCGAGGACCGGTTTCTTCTCACCCTCCACCACCAAGGAAGCGTCTAGTGTCCAATATTCCTCCGGTATGAAGGCGTTGATCTCCTCCTCCCGGTCACAGATAATACGCAGGGCCACAGACTGTACGCGCCCGGCGCTTAACCCTCTCTTTACCTTTGCCCATAAAACAGGTGATATTTTATATCCAACCATACGGTCAAGACAACGTCTGGCCTGTTGGGCATCCACCAGATCCATATTGATCTCTCTAGCACTCTTTAAAGACTCCTTGACTGCAGTCTTGGTGATCTCATTGAACGTAATGCGATAAACCTTCTTATTCTCCAGTTTCAGTGCTGCAAGCAGGTGCCATGATATAGCCTCCCCCTCGCGGTCAGGGTCCGTCGCCAGATATATCTTCTCAGCCTTCTTTACCTCCTTGCGAAGATTTGCCAGAATGTCTCCCTTCCCCCGGATCGTGATATACTTAGGCTCAAAATCATGTTCGACATCGATACCCAGCACACTGCGCGGCAGATCCCGCACATGCCCGTTGCTGGCCGCAACCTCATAGTTCGTTCCCAAAAATTTCTTGATCGTTTTCACCTTCGCCGGTGATTCCACAATTACCAGATACTTTGCCATAGAATATTCCCCTGTCTCTTCCTTAATTAATATACAATACCAAAAGTAGATCTCCAGCATCCCGTACCTGAAGTTCCCGTGCACAGTAATGATTTCTACTTATATATAGTATGCTATTTCTTAAATAAGACTCGTCAACGTGAAACACTATACACTATATTTTTTACGCTGGCAAGGGGAAAAAAATTAAAAAAATTTAAACTAAGCGGTACTTTTCCAGTTTATTCCTTTTTAAAATAGTACTTACCATCAGCCTGCCCGACATATCCCTCTGCATACAGCTGCAGAAGTTCATAACACAATTTCGGCACTGCAATGGAATCTCCGTACGCTTTCCGGTATGCCTCCTGGAGCCGTTCCATAGACTGCGGCTGAAAGTCCAGAATCTTAAATACTTTGTCCCGGATTCCTGACAGGTGCAAGACTGGCTGCCGGCCAATAACGCTTTGATTCATATATCCGGTCAAGCCTGCCTGCAGATCTTCCAAAAGTTCTTCCGGACTCATCACCAGCTGCGCGCCCTGTCTGATCAGCCTGTTGCATCCCTCACTCAAAGCATCGGTAACCCTTCCTGGCACTGCATATACTTCACGTCCCTGTTCTAAGGCCATATCAACCGTGATCAGTGTTCCGCTGCGGCCTTTCGCCTCAATGACCAGAACACCGTCGCACAAGCCGCTGATAATGCGGTTCCTGGGTGGAAAAAGTACTGCTCTCGGTTCTATACCGGGCGGATATTCGGAACACACGCCTCCCTTGACTAACAGCTGCTCATACACGTCCCGGTTCTCCCGGGGATAGCAGACATCCACACCGCACCCTAGCACGCCCAAAGAATAGCCGCCTGCATCAAGAGCCGCCCGCTGTCCTATTCCGTCAATCCCTCTGGCCATCCCACTGATGATCTGCACGCCTGCCTGCGCCAACACCGTTCCAAATTCTTTTGCCATATATCTCCCATATTCTGTGCAGTTCCTGGCACCGATAACAGCAATGGATCTGCCCTCATCAACGGGCAGCCTCCCCGCATAATACAACCCATAGGGAGCATCGCCTATCTGCGCCAGTTTGCGCGGATAGCTAGCTTCTTTAACCGTGACAAAAGAAATACCCCGCGAGAGCATCCTTTCATATTCTTCAAGTATCCCCTTGATCTCACTACTTTTTGCCAGTGCCTGCAGCTTTCTTGCCTTGTCCTGATATCTGGCAGATACCTTCGCTTCCAAACGTTCCTTTCTCGCCGTATCATATAAGATCTGCGCTGTCCCAAGCTGCTCCAGTCCCCGCAGGAAGCCCCTGCTGCCCATCCCTGCCGCCTGATACAGCCAATGCATATAAGCCTTCTCGGTCTGTTCATCCGTCATCCCTTATCCCTCTTCTTTCTATATATCCTGTCCGCCATTATACCGATAGCAGATGGCCTCTGCCAGATGCTCTTCCCTGATTCCTGTACTCCCCTCCAAATCCGCTATTGTACGTGCCACCTTAAGGATTCTATGATACCCTCTGGCCGACAGGTGCATGACTGAGAACATACGCTCCATATAATTCCTTTCTTTCTCCTCCAATCTGCAGTACTTCTCCACGTCTGCAACTCCCATATCAGTGTTAAACCGCAGCTTTGTGCCCGCGAAGCGGTCTGACTGCATCTTTCTTGCAGCCAGGACTCTTTCCCTGATCTGCGCGCTGCTCTCTCCTGCCGGCTTCTCTATCATATCCCGAAATCTCAGCGGTTCCACCTCCACGCAGATGTCGATCCGATCCAGGATCGGACCGGACACCCTGCCAAGATATCTTCTCACTTCATAGGGCGCACAGCGGCATCTCGCCATATCCGGATAATGACCGCAGGGGCACGGATTCATCGGTACAATGAAATTGATACAATTCAACGATGCACCCCCGTTATGAAGTGACTTTTGTCAAGAGGTAAATTTAAAAAATAACAAACTTTTTTCTCTGACAAAACCCACATTTGTATTCTGAAGATATCTTGGAGAAGCCTTTTGATTAACAGTTCCCGGCATTTGGCCACTCCGTTATTCGTGGATTGGTTACCTACAGGTCAATGGTCCGCCGTGGGCTCTGCTGTCCTAAAACGTGGATCAGTGTATCGCTACCCTGCCGACAAGGAGGTGCCGCAGATAGCCCGAACCTTGAAGTTCCAAAAGACTCCTTCAAGATATCTCCAGTTTTTTTGTTTTTAGTTGCTGCTGATTATGCAGCTACGCCTGCTTAATCAGCTTGATTGCCAGCCATCAGGATGACAGCCGACTGTCAAGGGCTGCGCAGCAGTTCATTTACCCTTGACGGGCGGATGGCAGCCTGATATCACCCCATGCTGATATTGTCTGTCATCATACCCCATATAAAGCAGGCAAGTTCTCTCGCAACGGCTGTTACCGCTACGTTCTTTTTCTTGCCTTTCCTTATCATTCTGTAATACTTTCTCCTCAGCCTCTCGTTTGCTTTGTCTGCATAAGCTACCACCTCCGGCGGATTGCCGCCCTGTCTTGCTTTCAGGTCTTTTGATTTATGCCCGACCGCTCCCTTGCAGATCCCTTTGGAAGCCTCGATCAGCAGCTTCCTCACATGGCTGTTCCCTGCTTTTGTGATGGAAAGCCTGTTGATTTTATCGCTGCTTGAATCTTCCCCCGGTACCAGCCCCAGGTATGCAGAATAGATGTTTCCTTTTGCAAATCTTCGGAAATCCCCTGTCTCAACCAGGCATGATAACGCCGTATGCGTTTTCACTCCGAGAAAGCATACCAGCTTCTTCACTTTCTCCACATACTCTGTCTCAGACGCCAGTTCCCCTATCCTCTTATCAAAGCCTTCAATCCGGTTTGTCTGGTATTCATAGGTAATCAGATACTCGTTCAGCGTTTCCCTGTCCAATCCACTCAGTTCAAGTGATTTCAGCCACTTTAAGTGTGCCTGCGTCCATTTGCCCTTATCATAATGGAATCCCTGGCTTAAACAGAATGCATTAATTCTCTGTTTTGTCTTTTTCAAATCAGATTTATGGTCGTCCCTCATCCGCAGATAGACTTTCACATCGTCATCTTTATCCGTCGGGATATGCACAGCATGGTATCCTCCATAAGACAGACACTGGGCAATCATAAGCGCATCCCTTTTATCTGTTTTAATTCTTTTTCCCTGCTGTGTCAGCATTGTGGTCGGAGCAAGGATGACACACCGGATTCCCTTCTTCACTAATTCATGATACAAAGAAAATCCCAGGCATCCCGCCTCATAGCCGCAGAGAATGTCGCAGTCCTCTTTTATCTTTTTCTTAAGATTCTCAATGAACTGCACAATATTGTCCGAATCCGGCGTTACTTTAACATTTGCATAAATAATGTCGTCTCCGTCAAATCTTGGCTCAATGGCGCATAAAGTGTAGTTTGTGCTATGGACATCCATTCCAATTCGTAGTATTCTTTTCATGTAAGTGGCCTCCTTTTGTATGCGGTAATCCCTGTTACCATCGTTTTTTCCAAAACTTAGTATACAGGTAAATCCACGTTGCTACAAATGTGGGGTCACTTCATATTGTCCTAAATGCACCCTCGCAAATGATTAAAATCGCTCTTTCTTCATAAATTAAATGCACACTCTTCCGAGTGTGCATCAATAAATACTTATGTCATTGAATCCAAAATTATTTAGGAACTTCTCCCACTAATTATGCTTCCCAAGGATGACCATCCAAATCATAATACGCTTCTCCATCAAACGATTGCAATTTTAAACTTTGAACCATATTATGTCCTTCTTCATCTTGATAGCATATATTAAACCAATTTGGAAGCCCCTTTGTGTCCTCATATTCTGAATGCAAGATTTTTTTCACTTTTGAAGGCCATTTTATCACATCTTCTGAGTCCTCATATGCGACAGCCATTCTGCATTTTTCCCCTGGTTTTAGTACTACGGTAAGTAGTTTATCAAATACAATAAGATTTCTGGCCACCTTACCATTTACAATCTCAATAGAAATTTGAAGGTTTCGATAACGGGTTCCTCCAGTAAAATCGGAATTAAGTATTTCAGAAACTCCAGGCAGCCTTTTATTAATACCTTCTATTGTAACTGAAAACGAAGGTTGGTTTTTGCGTACTCTGCTATTTTCTTCCTCTACTTGGATTCCTTTTACCGCATCTATAAAGGCACTTCTAAACCGTTCCCACCTTATATCAACAACCTTAGTAATCCCAAACTTTTCTGTCAAATTGTCTTTTAACTCATTCAATCTTTGCCTAAGTTCTTCTTCATCAGAATCTAACTTTATGGCTATTTGATCAGCACTAATTGCACCTCTTATCTGGGAAAAATCGAATCCTGGAAGCAATATTGATGTATACTCTTTTTTGGTTACCCAAGCTGCCCCCATTTCATTTAAGCTCGCCGGACTCGAATAGTATCTGTCTGATAAAACAAATATAACATATAAGTCCAAATCCCAATCTGTAAATTTATTTGCAAGCCACTCATAAACCCTTTTATTCAATGGTATCCCATATCCTGGCACTGATGAACAAATCATCTGTGTTTGATCCAATCCTATATTCTCAAAAAGGGTAACCAAATGCTCTGCATATTTCTTATCAGTGGTTGCATGGCTAATCAGCAACATCGGCATCTTATTTTCTGTCATTTTAATGTTCTCTCCTTCAATAGCTTTTTTCTTATCCTCAAAATATGTTTTTCCCAAATTTGACAGCGTAAGCATAACGCTTTTAGCATAAATCATATAGCGGGACAGCATACCATACATCAATAATTTCTCCGCTTCAAGCGGTAAAGAATTACTCAGATGCTTCGGAACAGCATCATCAGAAACTGTAACAAAGTTGTTGTCATTCCCATTATACTGTTCTAATGCAATTTCTAAAACCTTCTCCGCATCCGGGTCCATTACACGAAAATCTCCGATGTACTTTGCAGCATTAACAATCCCAGATGCCCGTTCGCGCCTTGCAGTATCCCGTTCTATCCTTTGATTTTCTTTCATCTGCTTTTCAATTGCTTTCTGTTCTGATGATTTCGCAGGCATAACTTATCCCTCGTCTCTATTAGTTCATATTCTGAAGTGCTATACTAAAGTTGTAACGGGAGTGGCTAATGAGATATAATCAAAA
>CAMWLJ010000063.1 GCA_947175055.1 uncultured Lachnospiraceae bacterium
GCTACAGCTTACTCTATTCTCCCCAGCATAGCTGGGGGATTAGTGTTTTCATTTAGGGTACCAAAGGTTTTACGAACAGGAGCAGCATCGCGATCAACAGACCATACAGACCAGTCGTCTCTGCAACGGCCTGGCCCAGCAGCATCGTAGAAGTAACATCTGACTTAGCGCCAGGATTTCTTCCCACTGCAGCAGCAGCGTGACCAGCCGCAATACCCTGACCAACACCAGGTCCGATACCTGCGATAACTGCAAGACCCGCGCCGATTGCCGAACATCCTAAGATAAAGTTTGTGTTAAATTCTCCCATTTTTATTTTCCTCCTTTTAGTCTTATAATTTAAAAATGGTATGATATTAAAGTAAATTTGCTTCGCAAACTAACTATGCGAGATTTGCTAGATCTATTCTCCTGTCGTGCAGGCATCTGTAATGTATGTCATAGTCAACATACAGAACACATACGTTTGGATCGCACCGGAAAACAGATCGAAATATACATGCAGTGCCGCCGGCCATACGATCGCGATCTTCGAGAGCAGACCATAGACAAGCGCCAGCATAACCGTGCCGGACAGTACATTTGCGAACAAACGCAAAGATAACGATATCGGCACAGCCACATCACCGATCACATTGATCGGCGCCCAGATCGGCCACGGATCACACAAGCCTGCGATCACACCCTTGACCTTCTGATGCTTAAACTTGTTAAAGTGGATCAGCGTAAATGTTATGATACCGAGTGCCAGCGTCACACCATAATCCGCCGTAGGCGGTCGCAGCCCGAACAATCCGGAAATATTGCTGAGCAGGATAAAAATGAAGATCGTGCCGATGTAATTGCGGAATCTTGGGCTGAACTTACCCATAACGCCGCCGATCATCTTATCAAGCATCTCCACTACCATCTCTGCAATATTCTGGAAAGTACCCGGAACATCTGATGCATGTTTCGCGGCACGCCCTGCGGCGATACTAAACCCGATGATCACAAGCATGACGATCAACACGCACACATGGGTGGTCGTTATCCATACAGTCTGGCCGAACAATTCATAGGAAAAGACCCCATGAATCATAAAATCGATATCCTGGCTTGCAGATAACATAATTCCCTGTCCCATACTTTCACCCCCTTACACTAGAATTTTATTTTTAAAATAACCGTCTTTCCGAAATCATCTTCCGGATAAACCGTTATATTTTAAACTGCTTTACTCTATTGCTTCACTTCATAGAAGTAACCAACCGTCAGAATTGCACGCTTGCTGCGCCATTGCATACCGATCATTGAATCTTGAATACCCGCGCATTCAGTTTCTTCATCCACGGGTTCATATAAGCCGATATCTTCATGCCCATATAGCCGCAGAAAGCAAGGATCGGATTGGCAAACTCGGTATAGACCAGCATCCCCATGATCACCACCAACACAAAATATCGGATCAGGCTGTTGGCGCCCACCGTCTTCACTGCTCCTTTGGCCGCCTGGTCAAGCCCGCGGTTCAAAGACCACCACATATGTATCGCCCCCGCTACCGCAAGCACGATTCCGATCCATAATCCGACACTGTATGAAAACTCCCTGGAAAAGAGAAGTAAACCAAGCTGGAATGCGATACCATACAGGACAATGCCAAGACACAGCTCAAACAACGTCGGGTCAATCTTCTTCTTCTTCATAACTCGCCTCGCTTCTGCGCATTCTGATCATCTGCTGCTTCCTGGTGCAGATCCGCCGCGCTATCGCCACTGTCACGGACAGGCGCCGTGCTTCGTCTGCGCGTCACCGCCGGCGTCTCATAGATCCTCTTCGCGAACCGGAACACGTTCGTAAATCCTGCCAACGTCCCGACAAAAAACAGTACGATCATCCAAAAAGAAGTGCCAAGCTTCTTATCAAGGAACATTCCTGCAAAAGAGCATAGAAAAATAGGAACCAGCATATTAATACCGAACTGCGTTATCATCGTAAGCGCCTGATAAACATTTCTATTATATTTCACTGCTCTTCCCTTCTTCAGACATCCTGTCATACCGTATCCGCACACTTCCTCCACGATATGATTTAATTATAATGTGGCAAAGAATACCCACTTATCAAATTATACCCATTTCCCCTGTTTATGTCCAGTAAAAATGTGAATTACATTGACTTTTTCCCACTGCCTGTGTCAAAATATTCTTAAATGATCGTACTCCAAAAAAGCAGCGACATTTGTAGATGACGGCACTCAAAGGAGGTTATATGTCAAATCCGACCCTATACCGCAAAAGACTTATTCCCGAGGAATGCATTCTGCTCAAAGACGATCGTATTCTTCATCGGGATGACCAGATCATCGTGACCGGCTGGTACACTTTAAAGCCTCGCAAAGACCTTCATCATGGATTTTCCTGCTACTATCTTGCCGAAGGATTCAAAATCAGCCGATTTTACAAAGACGATGATTCCATGGCATTCTGGTACTGCGATATCGTCGATCATACCTACGATGCAGCTACTGATACATATGTATTCACAGACCTCCTCGTTGACGTGATCGTCTATCCTGACGGCTTCGTGAAAGTCGTGGATCTGGACGAACTGGTCACCGCCAAGAATTCCGGAATTCTTTCGGACGCGCTGTTAGATACGGCTCTTCTCCGGCTCGATCACTTACTGCAGCTAATCTACCGCGGAGAATTCCCGAAGATGCAGAAGCCCACTGAAACTTATATGAATGCCATGATCTATTAGCAATGCATTTCCCGTAAATAATAACGTTCTCGGAAATCCGGTTTCTTTCCTCTACCGGAATTCTGAGAACGTTTTTGGTTCTGTCTCCACTTTCCGAAAGCAGACAGACAACTCAATAGAAAATATGCCCTCCGATCCTGTATTTAGGTGTGACACCGTCTACAGGTGTTCTGAAATATACACAATTCCCCACATTCGTACTGCCTTTCATGACTTCATCAGCAGCTTGATAGCAGCTGGCAGTTGCCTTTCCTTCTGCAAGTGCCAACGCCAGGCGTCCGCTGGCTACCGGAGAAAACTGTCTGGACTGATATATAACGCCCGTTACAGTATTCGGAAAGACCGAACTCAGCACTCTGTTCATCACGACCGCGCCTACTGCCACCTGCCCATTGTAAGGTTCTCCGCCCGCTTCACAGTAGATCAGATTTGCCAGCAGATATCTGTCGCCTTCCGCAAAGCTTACTTCCGAGATATCCCGCCAACTCGACTCCGATGCCAGCTGTGCCATTCGGATCTCTTCCGCCAGCTTCGCCTTCAAAGCTGTGATGTTCTCCTCCTGCTCCTTGATCTTCTGCTCATAAGCAAGCGCCTCTGCCTCTGCTTCTGAAATCTGACTGGCAGTCGCATTGATCGAGTTGGACGTCTTGCTGACAAGTCCTGAAACACGACTCTGTTCCGCTACGACCTGCACTTTATATTCATCCAGCTCTTCTTTATCTTCCTCCAGCCGGTCCATGGCCAGGTGCAGCTCCTCTTCCTTCTCTTCCATCGCCGCCTGCGCATCCTTATATTGCTGAAGCACCTTCTCCTCGTAAGCCGAAAGCTGCTCAATATAGTTATTCTTATTCAGGAAATCCGAAAAACTTCCCGCAGAAAAGAATAGTTCCAGATACAGATTGTCGCTTCTCTCATAGATGAACTTGATCTGCCTTTTCATCGCCTCGTACTGCTCGTCCTTCAATTGGATCGCTATATTCAGCTCTTCCTGTACCTGCGCAATCTCTTCGTGCAGTGCCTCGATCTCCGCTTCCTTATCCGTGATCTTCATCTCCAGATCACTCAGATTATTGCTCACCTGAGACAACTCTGTATTCAAAGTTGACAGTGCCCCCTGCAGAGAATCCTTCTGCTCATTCAGCTTGTCAAGATTTTCTTCGGTCTCATCCAGCTTGGACTCTGTCTCCTTCTTCTCTCTCTCCGCCTTATCGATCTTCTCCCTGGTCTCCTCCGTCGCATGTACCGTAAACGGCACCGCCACAAGCAGCAATGCAAACAGCATACAGACCGTCACATTACGTTTGCCTTTCATAAGCCCCTCCGACTTTGAGCATATTAATCCTGTTCGATCAGGCCTATTCTTCTCTGATGCTTCTCTTCTTCGGAAAAGGCCGTCTTCAAAAAGGTATCCACGATGCTGACCGCCAAGTTTGGTCCTACGATGCCGCCGCCCATCGCCAGCACATTCGCGTCATTATGCAGCCTTGTCATCTGTGCCGTCAATGTATCCGCACACAATGCACAGCGAACGCCTTTTATCTTGTTTGCCGTAATAGAGATCCCGATTCCCGTCGTACAGATCACGATCCCCTTCTCACACTCTCCGGCGGCGACTGCCTCTGCAACAGCCCGCCCATAGATCGGGTAGTCACAGGAATTTTTATCATAACACCCCAAATCTTTACACTCGATCCCCTGTTCCTTCAGATGGGCGATCACCACTTCCTTCAGGTCAAATCCACCATGATCACTTCCAATTGCTATCATTTCAATCCCTCCTGTTATTTAATTCCCTTCCCATGCATCCTGTTTATATGCTTATCACCTTATACCCGGCTGCCTTAAGAAGCCTGTTCATGATCGCCTGCCCGATCCCCGAATCGTCAAAAGCTTCCGCATAAATGACTTCCACGTTCTCGTCGTCAAACTCCCGCAGAATACGGTACAGATCTCTGGCGATCGTCTCTTCTTCCTCTCTGCATCCCGCGCTCTTACATACATCGGCGCAGTAACGGGCAACCGTTGCATCCGTTGCTATAACACCTGTTTTCTTATTATCTCTTTGTTCCTTTGCACAATGCGCATTGATATATGCGATCACATTCTCTTCCGAACCTTTGATAATGGTAAGATCGCCTTTCGGAGCATAATGTCTGTATTTCATTCCGGGCGCTTTCGGAGCCTGTCCGGAATCATCCCGTATCAGCGTATTGTCCTCTTCCACTTCAGATAGCACCGTCTCCAAATGCTGTCTGGTAATATATCCGGGCCGCAGGATCATCGGCTTGTCCGATGTCAGATCCACGATCGTGGACTCCAGTCCTATTTCCACATCACCGCCGTCTATGATCATCTCGACTCTGCCATCTAAGTCCTCGGACACATATTTCACGACCGTCGGACTGGGCCTCCCGGAACGATTGGCACTGGGAGCCGCCACATAACCGCCTGCTGCCCTGATCAGTTCCCTCGCGATCCTGTTCGCCGGCATCCGGATCGCCACCGTATCAAGCCCGCCCGTCGTCTCATACGGAACCTTGGGCGATTTATGCAGGATCATCGTCAACGGTCCCGGCCAGAATCGTTTGGCCAGTCTCTGCGCGCTCTCCGGTATCTCCTTTACAACCAGTGACAGGGCGTCCATGTCCGCAATATGAACGATCAGCGGGTTATCGGACGGCCTTCCCTTGGCCGCGTAGATTCTCCTGGAAGACTGCGGATTCAGCGCGTCCCCTCCCAATCCATACACCGTCTCGGTCGGAAACGCAACCAAGCCCCCATCTCTGAGAATATCCCCCGCCTCTCTGATCTTTTCCCTGTCAATCTGTGCTTCCGTCATCCGGACTACTTTAGTCTCCACGCTCTGTCTTCGACTCCTTTATCTGCTGCCACACCGTCTGGCGCACTTATTTCTCTTCATTCAGAAACTGCATGACCGCCATGTGGATCGCCCAAGCCACTTTCTCCTGATACAACTCAGAAGACAACTTCTGCGCTTCCTCATAATTGGATAAGAATCCACACTCCACGATCACAATAGGCGTCGATGTCTTTTTCAGCAGGTAATAACTGTCATTCGCCTTAGCCTGCCTGGCATTCTCCCGGTCCAGCTCAAATGCCATCACCTGCTGAATCTTCTCCGCCAGCTCCTTACTCTTCTCACTGTTCGCATAATAGAACACCTGTGCACCGTGCACATACTCCTCATGGTAGCTGTTCTGATGAATGCTGATCGTCAGGGCAGGCTGCCTCTGTTCTATCAGCTCTACACGATTCTTCATGTCCTGTACTTTCTTATTAGAGGCATTCTCATCATACAGGCCGTCATCCGTCTCTCTGGTCAATACTGCATCCACATCTGCCATCAACAGGAACTTCTGCAGCTTCTGTGCGATCACCAGATTGATATCCTTCTCCAGGCTTCCGTCAACACTGACTTTCCCCGGATCCGCTCCGCCATGTCCGGCATCTATGACAACGCATGGCCGCTCTTTCTCCGCCTTGATACTGATCTGTCCTGAAGATACCATTCTGGCTCCGCCCCGCACTATAAAACATGCTGAAACAAGCATTAACGCCAGCAATACCGTTCTTACAAGTCGTTCGTATTCTTCCGGTCCTCTCTTCTTCATACCCATTCCCAACGCAATTGCCTTTATAAATGCATATGAAAGAACTGCCAAAAAAATACGACTCATCCATTCCGGATTGCTTCAATCTTCACTGATTCCCTACTGGTTCATATATTCCTCGATCACGTCCCACACAGAGTCCACCGCAAAGGCAAGCTGCCACTCTGCTACGCCCGCGATCTCGTATTTACTCATGATGTTCAGCTTCACACGGATCGATTCTTCATCCTCCATCCATACTTGGTAGAAACTGTCTCCCGCCTGATACTCTCCATAATTCTGGCAAGTCACTTCATCCCACGTAGTGGTGATGCCGTGATCTGCAAGATACTGCTTCGCCGTCTCGATCCCTACCGCCTGGCTGTCGATCGTTGTGCCTTTGGTCTCCCATATCCTCGTATAGAACGGAATCGCATTGATCACTTTGTGAGCAGGCACCTGTGCCACGGTATCCGCGATCCCCTTCTCCACGAAATCAATGGATGCCACCGATCCCGCGGTATCACTGCCCCTGTGGTGCTCGTCATAGCCCATGATAATGACATAATCCGCCACCACACCCTGCTCTTCTCTGTCATAGTGATCCGTATAGCCCATCGGCACGTAGTTGTCCACCGAGAGTACGATCCCATGCTCTCTGCAGGGAATCGACAATTCTCTTATAAACTCAACAAAAGGTTCCCCGGCATCCAGGCTGATATTCTCGAAGTCAATATTGATCCCGTCAAGCTTGTACTGCAGGGCCGTATCGATCAAACCGTTGATCAGATACTGCCTGGTACTGAATCCGGCCAGCACCTCATACGTGTCCACTCCTTCATGGCTGAAATTATCGATCAGCCCCCAGACCTCCAGCCCCATATCGTGCGCCGTTCCCACATAATTCTCCGACGCAAAGCTGGTAAAATTGCCGGCGTTATCGCTCAGCGCAAACCAGGTAGGCGACACCACGTTAATACTCTTCGTACCCTGCATCAGCGGCACCAGCGTATCATTACCCGCCGCGCCTGCCACCACATGCCATGCCAGATTGATCTTATGGTCACGCGTGTTGGAAGCATACACCGGCTCCGTATAATCCGTTACCGGCGTCGGTTCCACCGTAATCTGCTCACTGAGCTTCTTATTCTCCACATATCCGATAAAGGCATCCTGCGTCTTAACCTTACTCCAATTCTCCATCTCTTCCAGGACGGTGACCTCCGTTCCTTTCGGAACATCCGTCAGGATGTCACTCTTGACGCCGCCCTGGTAACGTACTTGGGTGTTCTTCAGGACAGTGGCCATCTGCCGCGCATTCCATTCCGTATAAACCTGCATCCGGTGTGGTTCCGTATACAGCTCATAGGAAAAGTTGGAATACTCCTTCACGAAGTCAGCCGCCACATAGAGAATGTCTCCCTCATACCTGGCAGGCACATAATCCCGGCTGCTCTCTTCGCCTCCTCTTGTCACCGTCTGCGTACCGATCACCGTGCTGACGATGGCATCCGGCAGCGTGTAAAGCAGCAGGCCTTCCTTCTTATCCTCATAGAATCTGTCATTGAAATATTGATGCACCATGGCTAAATCAAAATAGCATACGCCATCCATAAGCTTCGCATGCTCTTCTATCCGTTCATCCTGCAGAATAACGGGCACATCTCCTTCGCCTCTGACATCAAAATATTCTGTCAGATCCGCGCGCTCCTTGGAATAGGAATATTTCTCTAACACTCTCGATCCTACTCCGATCACCGCAATCACGACGATTAGAAAGACCGCAACCAATACCGGGATTATTTTCTTCATCTATTGTGCTCCTTTTAATAATTGATCCTGCTAAACGTTATAATTATAACAAACTATTTCCTTTCAGTCATTACTAATTTGACATTTTTCGCAAGCAGTTTTAACGGCGCCGTGCAATAAGGTACACGGCGCCGCCATAAGCAAAGTCAAATCCAAAATCCTGCACTCTGTTTATCCATTCACCGACTGTAACTCCTTTTCAATATGCATCAAAGCGGGAACCTCTTTGCAATTGATACAGAGTTCTGTCAAAAATCCCATACGCCGGACCACTTTAATACCATTGTGTCCCGTGCAATAACATAGTCAACATTTTTCGTCGATATCATCCTGAAATTAGTCTGCCAAAAAGAGCATCGTGATATACTAACTGCATAAGATATATAGAGTGCAAAATCATTTCCAAGACATCCCAGACATGCAAAAATATATAAAATAACTGTATAACCTACTCATTCCCTGTGAATTATAATTGTGAAATATAGAAAGAAACAAGAGTGGTTCACGACCAGGCACATCGCCTATAAGACTTCCTCCTTCGATCAGATGATACCGATTCTTCGGAGGAAAAGATGTTATTTATGAAATTTTGTGCTATGCCTCCTTCCACTGCCGATTATCCGGAGACATCTTGTAGTTCGATTATAGGCATAATTTGACAAAAAAGCAAGTAAATTCTAAAAATATTAAAAATTTTTAAACACTTTATGCACACTATTGACTAAAATTAGCGTAAAGTATAAGATACATGTAGCTGGCCGGAGAACAGGAAATCAGTGTGTCAGCTGCACATTTTTGACTGTCACACAGCAGATGATTTTGTAAGAGATTTTATTCTATAGTTGAGAAGGATGTGATCATCGTATGAAAATAGAAAAAGTAAATGAGCATCAGATCCGCTGCACGCTGACCAGAGAGGATCTGGCAACCCGGGAATTGAAGATCAGCGAACTCGCATATGGTACGGAGAAAGCCAAGACTCTGTTTCGCGATATGATGCGTCAGGCTGCTTTTGAATGCGGCTTTGAAGCAGAAGATATTCCGCTTATGATCGAAGCGATCCCTTTAAATTCCGAATGCATCGTGCTGATCATCACCAAAGTAGAAGATCCGGAAGAATTGGATACACGCTTCTCCAAATTTGCCCCCTCTGTCCACGAGGATGATGATTACGATGAAGACAGCGACGAACTGATGGATGTCTTTTCGGAAGGTGCCGACGAAGTCCTGAACATGCTGCGGAAGATGAGCGGCAATGATGCGCCGAAAGAATCCTCCAAGTCCAAGCAGACTGCTCCCGCCGGCTCAGGCAGCGATCAGCATACCGGTTCAGAGAAGGCACCTGTCCAACAGGTTTCCTGTCAGCTGTTTACTTTCGGCTCTCTGAACAACGTGACCAGACTGGCTCATGTGGCCAACACCGTTTACCAGGGTTCCAACACCCTGTATAAAGACGAGAAAAGCGGTGCTTATCTCCTGCTGATCGATTCCGCAGGCCAGAATGCTTCCGATTTCAATCGTATCTGCAACCTGATCTCGGAATACGGCAAGCCTGAGAAGTCCGTGAATGCCGTCAGAGCTTATCTGGAAGAACATTGCGAACCGCTGATCCGGGATAACGCACTTAAGTCATTGGCTCAGATCTAACCGGCAATCTTCCCTGATCTGGTCTTGCGTTTTCGACGCTCACTTATGCAACGCACATAATACATCCCGCGCAGTATTCCGATATCGGTGCCTGCGCGGGATTTTTGCATTAACCCTTATTTCTTATTTTCTCCACCACCATAGGAATCCTTTGGCCTTGATGGTGAACTTGATCGTCTTCGTACCGCCGTAATTATCCACACCCCGGATCGTTACGCTGGCAGTGCCCTTCTTGACATTGTTCTTATAACTGCCTTCCACAATTTCAAACTGGCTTTCATCCACCTGCTTTCCTTTGATCTTGACAGTGATATCACTCTTATCCAATCTGATCTCCTGACCGGTATAGGTCTGCTTCAGAACAGATACCTTCGCGGAAGAAATTGTTGCCTGTGTAATACGGTATTCACCTATTATCTCTCCTGTATAATTACTCCCTTCCATGGCTATTGCCTTCACCAGCAGAATCGTTCCCGCCGGGATTACATCATTTCGATCTACGTTCTCTCCCGCCGCACGTACTGTTGTCCCGCTGTCTGCAGTCGTTCCATTCTTCACAATAGTCTCATTCTTATAGGTATACGTAAATGCTTTGCTATAATCCGTTCCGGCTTTCAGAGCTCTACCGTTTATATCGGTGATTTTCACCTTCGTGGCATACCTATTCTTCTTATTCTGATAAGTCTTGTCTGCCGCTGTAATCGTCAGTTTGTCAAGACACTGACCAGTGATCTGATAACGGAGCACTATACCGTATGTCCCGCTGTAATTCCCCTTACCCTTCACTGTAACGGCAGGCTGTTTATTCGGGTCGCTGCCATCGTTTACTGCTGTATGATTTTGATAGGTCAGCGTATAATCCAGCCCTTCTTTTAGTGTCGTTATACTACCGTCCGAAGTGCAAAACGTAACAGTTGCTGCTGGTTTCGCACCACCCTTTACATAGGAGACAGATTTCTGTGTAAGTACCGCTGCAAACCTGCCATCCGTATTGGTGCCAATGTCAAATTTCTGAATCTTAAACGTTTTCTTCAGGACGCCGGTATAACCGCCCCTGCCCGTAAAGATCACCGTCGCAGTACCGGCATTTCGGTTCTTCTGCCACTTCGTTGTATAGTCGATATCCGGCGTCAGAATTTTCTCTTCCTCTATACCATTTGTCTTCTTCTTGATGGTCAACTTAAGCTCGGGCTCCTGATTCGTTCCATCATAAGTAAACGTCTTCTCTTTTAACCCCTTCACCGTCACCTTGCTCATGGGTGTCCCCGTGATTTTGAAACTGACCCGTTTCGTTCCGCTGTAGCCCTCCGTTCCTGACGAAAGTCCGGTGATAACCATGTACCCCTTACCGACCGCCGTATTACATCCGGCTTCTACCGGCTCTACCTTATAATCCACGCCCTCCGACAATATCTTCGCACCGTCTTTCACTATGAGCGTAGGTATGATCGTGCTGCCCGTATATGGCTGGCTGGAAATCTTAGCAACCGAAACCTTGCTCATCAACTTCAGATGATCCGTAACGGTCAGCGAAATCCTGCGTCTACCCGTAAAATTACCCCTGCCGGTAAATTCTATCCAATATCGCCCCGTCTCTTTCACCGAATCAATCTGTCTGCCGCCCTCGTTTTCATAGTAGGTAATGGTATAATCCGTTTTGTTTTTCAACTTCTTATCATTCCACATAAGAACCGGCAGCGGCTTCTGGGCCTTTCCAGTATATGCAATTGTCATCTGGTCCGCAACAAAGACGTTATCGCTCTTCTCACCGGCACTGTCTTGCGTACCGCTACCGATATCTAATGGCTGGATCCTGAAATACTGCGTTTCTTTTCCCACATAGTTGCCCTTACCCTTTACCGTGACCGCAGGAGCTTTCTTTGGCTCAAACGCCTGATCGGACGGCTGATACGCATAGGCTTTTGTATTTTTTGTATAAGAGATGGTATAATCGGTTTTCTCCTTGAGCAGCGTTTTATGATCATAAACCCTTACCCCGGGCTTAATCGCCTTGCCAGTATATGCGTAGCCCTTATCCGAAACGCCGGCAATCCACAGTCCGTCAGGAATCACTCCGTCCGCCGGAATGTCAGTCGGCAATACATCGCCGATATCGCCCACGATCAGGATACCGCTTACATAGTCAATCCTGTAATTACTGCCCGCATCCGCACTGTAAGGAATGATTTGATACCTGCCTAGTGCCGGAACTGCACCGGGTTCCGGATCATATCGGAAAGAAGGTTTCACGAGCAGTCGATCGGTTTCCAGCAATCCCTTCACCGTATACTTCAAATCCTCATCCGCCGGCAGCCTGTCACCGGGTTTCAACATAACCGCGTCGGCAGTGATCGACACCGTTCTTTGTTGAATGCGGAAAGAATACTTGTTCCCGCGTACCACGTATTGACCGGCCGCTTCCCCCGCAACATTTATGATCAGACTGTAATCTCCCGCCTGCGACGGTTCCTGCGCAGTCTCCGCATACACCGTTCCATCCGCCAGCGTCCCCACATAGCTGTATGTGAGTTCTACCCCGGATATCACTGTTCCCTCCAGATCAGTCAGGATTGCTGTTCCTGTATAGGAAGCCGGCTTGCCATCGTACACCTTGTCTTCTATGATGATGCCGGATACAGCCACAATCTGCTTCAGTCCTCCTGATGGATTGTCTAAATAGCCGTTTTTATAGATCAGAATACTCTCTGTCTGCTCCCTTGGCAGTTCCGTGTATACTGTTCCGTCCTGCGAAGTCCATCGGTCTGTGTTTGCCGGCATCGGCAAGCTCACCGCAGTCTTACAATTCTTCGGTGTAAATAGATACGACAAGGAGCTGCAGTTCCCGAACATATTGTTGCCGTCCGCACCCGTCACGCTGCCCATATCAAAATTCCTTAAATCTAATCCGGTCAGGCTGCTGCAGCCATAGAACATGCCACCCATCTTCTTGACACGGCTTGTATCAAAACCGCTCAGATCTAAATCCTGCAGATTGCGGCAACCATAAAACATATTCCTCATCATGCCAATCTTACTTGTATCGAAGCCGTTAAGACAAAGCTGCGTCAGATTCCAACATCCGGAAAACATGCCGTCAGCAGAGACATCGGTTCCTTCCGCTACCTCATCCATTTGAAAATTACTCAGATCGATGCTTTCCAGACTACTGCAGTTAGCAAACATTTGATCCATATCGCTCACGCGGCTCACATTAAAACTGCTCAGATCCAGATTCCTTAATGCACTGCAGCCCGCAAACATACTGTCCATATTTTCCACATAACTTGTATCAAAACCATCTAGGGTCAGTCTCTCCAGACTGCTGCAGTTCTGGAACATTCGCTGCATGCTTCTCGATCCTGGATGATACATATCGCCGGGATGATAGCCGAATCCGCTCAAATCCAGTTCTTTCAGGCTTCTGCAATTATAAAACATGCAAGTCATATTTTCCACTACACCAGTACGGAGGCTGCTCAGATCCAGGCTCGTCAAGGCACTGCAATCTGCAAACATATAGCCCAGATCATCATATATGCCGCCAAACCCGCTCAGATCCACGCTTTGCAGACTGCTGCAGCCTGCAAACATTTGATTCGCATAACCTATACTCCCCGCAGTGACACCGCCGAGATCCATACTTTTCAGGTTACTGCATTGATAGAACATACTCTGAACGTCAGAAAGGTATTTCATCTCCCAAGAGCCCAAATCCACACTCTCCAGACTGCCACAGCCCGCAAACATATTTGACATACTGAAAGCGTTGCCCATATCTATGGCGCGCAGATCAACATTCTGCAGGCTGTCACAATCCGTAAACATGTAATTCATAAATAGAAGAGCATCCACCTTGTTACCGTTAAGTTCCGTTGTCTTCTTAATCTTCACTCCTGACAAATCTACGCTCTTCAGATTACTGCAGCCCGCAAACATCGACTCCAGATTTGTAATATCCGACACTTCTACCACGGCAGAAACAATCAGATCTCTTACTGCCGGCTCTGTCCACGGGAGCGTAACTCTGCCAATTGCCCATTCGCTTCGGTATTCTCCTTTTCCATTGATCATGAGTTTACCGTTTCCGTCTATCTGCCATGTAATATCGCTGACTTTACCGCTAGCAACCTCCTCCGGTTCCAGTCCGATCCGTAATTTCCCTTCGATATATTTCAACACATAATTAACTACATCCTCTTCCGCTATAGCTGCTCCCTCTGGAATGATCGCATAGCTTCCCGCCCGATCTGTCGAAATCTGCTCCATCTCCAAGTCATATCTGAGCGTCGGCTCTACAGCCAGCCTGTCTTCTCCCACAAGACCGTTAACCGTATATTGCAGTTCAGACTCCTTCGGAATCGTCCCTCCCAATTCAATAGAAACCGTCTGCGCAGTTATGGAGACCGTTCTGCGGCCAATCCGAAACGGATAGGTGACCCTGTCGTACTGCCTGCCGTCTGCTCCCGTCACGTCCAGCGCCAACACATAATTCCCGGCCTGTGACGGTGCCTGTGCACTCTCTTCATAGTCTTTTCCATCTGCCAGCCTTCCGCTGTAAAGAGTCGTGATCGCCGCCCCCTCTATCGGCATACCCATCTGATCAAGCGCCACCGCTTTCCCGTTGTATGCATATGGTTCGCCGTCATAGACCTTATTCTTGACCGTTATCCCGGAAATAAGCACCTTTCCGTCCGTCTCGTCGGCTCCAGGATAAGAGTTCTTATATAGAGCCAGACTGTGTGGCAATCCGATCGGCAGCGCCGCATACTCTCTCCCGTCTTTCCCATACCATCGATCCGTGCAGTCCGCCCCTGTCGGCAGCTTGATATCTGCGCTACAGTTCTTTGGCGTATACAGATGCGTCAATCCGTCACAGCCCTCCATATACGTATAACTATCTGTGCCGCCGGACACGCTTCTTAAATCAAAACCGCTCAGATCCAAATTTGTCAGAGTACGACAGTAAGTGAACATGCCGTGCATATTTGTCACATTAGAGGTATCAAAATTGCTTAAAGCAAGCCCTTGCAGACTGCTGCACCCTGAGAACATCCCGCTCATATTCCCAACGCCGGAAGTATCGAAACTGCTTAGATCAAGCTCCTGCAGACCACCACAGCCCGAAAACATCTCGCTCATATTCCCGACGCCGGAAGTATCAAAGCTGCTTAAGTCAAGCTTCTGCAGACCACTGCAGTCTAAAAACATCTTGCTCATATTCCCGACACCGGAAGTATCAAAGCTGCTTAGATCTAGCTTTTGCAGTCCGCTGCAGCCTAAAAACATCTCGCTCATTTCTGTTGCACTCGCAGTATGAAAACCAGCAAGACTCAGACTTCTCAAGCTGCTGCAGCCCAAAAACATACGACTCATATTGTATGTCCGATCTGTCCGAAAATTGGAAACATCAAGGTTACCTATTGACCGGCACCCTGCAAACATACCCTCCATACTTGTGACCTTACCGGTATCAAAACCGCTCACATCCAGACCACTCAACCAATAGCAGCCTGAAAACATATTCTTCATATCCGTAACATTAGAGGTATTGAATCCGCTTACATCCAAGTTCTGTAAATACCAGCATTCATCAAACATACCCGACATATCCGTAACCTTGCTGGTATGAAAATTCTCTCCCAGATTAAGATCTATGGTCGTATCACCACCAATCCTGTTAAGATAATCCGCAGTGGCACGGAACATGTTGCGCATATTCGTCACATTAGAAGTATTAAAACTGCTTAAATCCAGAGCCTGCAAGTTGCAGCAATATTCAAACATGCTTTCCATATTCGTCACATTGCTTGTATCAAACCCACTCAGATCCAAGCTCGCCAATCTATCACAACCCCGGAACATATTTTCCATATTAGTGACATGGCTCGTATCCAAATTGCTCAGATCCAGGCTGGCCAGACGACTGTCGGCCCAATGGGAGTTTTCGCTATACCGCAAAGTATCACTCACCGCGAACATCCCCTGCATATCCGTAACCTGACTTGTATCAAGTCCTGTCAGATCAACCCTTTCCAGCGAACGACAATTATAGAACATATTTCTGGTGGAAGTAATACCCGTAATCCTAATCTCTGCAGTTCGGATCGGTTTCCCTGCCCAAGGTGGTTTCTCCTGATCGGCATAGTCACCAGTTCCTTCCGCAATCAAATGATAGTTTTCATCGATACTCCACGTAATGTTATTGACACTGCCCGATGACAGGATATTCGCCGAATCCGTCAGGGTAGATTCCACTGCCCCGTCAGGCTGTGTTTTCTCTGTCGACAGCGTATTATCGGAAATACCGTCAGACTGTTCTGTGTCTTCAACTTCAGTACCGTCTTCCTCCTGATTTTCTGTCATATCCGTGTTACCAGATTCGCCCAGATCTGTATTGTCCAGCTCTTCGCCTTCTGTCTCAGCATCTGTCATCTCATCCGAAATATCCACCTGCTGCATTTCGTCAGAATTATCCGGATTAGCAGACTGCACTTCCTCTTGGTTCGGATTTTCTTGCATATCTTCCCTTATCTCTCCCGACGCTGCATCCTGTTCCGCCGCAAATACAGGCAATTCCACACTCGAAAAGAGCATTGCACATGCCAGCAACATGCTCAATGCTCTTTTCATCATCCTTCTTCCTGTCGTTCTCATCATCCTTCTCCTCATGAATATTTTCCAACTGTGCGGTTGTAATCCAATAATCTGTCTGTATGCCATTTATGGCAATGCAGACAGGCAATTGGATTAGCAACCCACTTCCAAATGAGTAAAACGCGGATGCGTAAGCAGACGCAGGAGTGCTTAAGCACGGGTTTTACGAATGCGGAAGTCAGGTTGGATGCTCTTTGGAGCATTCAACCGCACAGTTGGAATATTTTTATAGTTATACTCCTGCTAATTGTACCCCCCCCCCGGTATAATTTTGTCAATATTGGGAGCAGCACATCTCAGTCATGTTTTTCACATAACAACTATTCATAATTTGATGGAAAACGCTATAGATGATAATTTTTGTATAGTATACCCTGCAGAATGTAAACGCACCTTTCGACGACCTGACCCTATATAGCAGAAGAGGGACCCTCAACCGGCCCCTCTGAGATAACTTCATTCGTAAATATTGATAGAACAATAAACCAATTACATTATACCGCTGCGATCTTCGCCATCAGGTCATCCACTGCGATGCCGTGCACCATAGCCGCCTCTGCCAGTGTCTCTCCCTGTGCGGAAGGACATCCGAGACAATGCATACCAATCTCCATAAGTACCGGTGCGATATTCGGATTAGTCCTCAGCGCTTCGCCTATTG
>CAMWLJ010000064.1 GCA_947175055.1 uncultured Lachnospiraceae bacterium
CAGTAAACCGTACCGATACTACAATGGAGTAAGAGCGCCGGGATCGCGGCACAAACCCATTTGTTTTGACTCTTTTTCATGTTGAACTCTATCCTCTCTTTCGTCTTTAAGATCTCTTTGTCTATTTTACTATCAATTAGGAAAGATTTCAATTCCAAATGCCAAAATTGCTGAACTGTTACGAATGATGAAGGTCATTATGAGATTTGCATCTTTCTGAATCATATACGTTCTTCCCCACGTTATAATAAGCAAAGGATGTAAAAAGGCTCCAAAACGTCAAAGCCCGAATTTACAAAACAGGCTGCAGGAAGGCAGGATATCACTTTGACCCACGAAGAAGAACTGATCAGACAGATCCAAAAAGGCAGGCGGGAATGTCTGGACGAACTGATAGAACTGTATTACCCTGCCATCCTTCGCTATTGCCTGTGGCATATGCCGGACGCAGAGAGTGCTCAGGATGCGACACAGGAAACTTTCCTGAAACTGATGCGCTTTATCGGCCGCTATGAGCACCGTGGACAGTTCAAAGCTTTTCTCTACCGAATCGCTGCCAACACCTGCACCGATATCAGACGCCGGCTTCCCTCCCCGGAACCTTTTTCCGATGAGCTAGCTTCTGTCATCTGCAGACCGGAATCCGGTTATCAGGAAGCCGAGGACCGGCAGCTGCTTGCCGCCGCCTTCGCCATACTGCAGGATGAGCAGCAGGAACTGATCCTGCTGCGCTATGGACAGGAACTTACCCTGCGTGAGATCGCAGTTCTCACCGCGCAGCCCTTGCGTACGGTGCAGACAAAGCTTAACAGAGCTATGAAAAAGATGCGCGCATACTTGGAAGCTTCCTCTTCCTGATCACTATTGACCGAATAAGTCATCATCAGATGACGGCTATGTCACCTTACTTGCCAACCGTACCCGCGCGGCAGAATGGAGGTCCGATGAGACACAATGAACAATGGAACACCTTTTTTGCAGTGGAAAAAGACCTGCCCTACAGACCCCATATGGACAGGACAAAAGAGCTCTCCCGGCTTTCTCTGTGCGCCGGCGCTGCTTCCAGGCACTGCCCGCCTCTCTCCTTCTGGGCACTGATCCAAAAACAACTCCGATTTTTCGTCTGGAAGATCTGGTTCCTGCAGGGCATGATACTGGCCGCTCTCTGTACTGCCTGCCTATACCTGTACGAAAGAACTTCCCTGTACTGGTTCGCTGACATCCTGCCGAGGTTTCTCTGCTACAGCAGCGGGATCGTGGTGCTGAGCGCCGTACCGATCCTGCGCAGATCCTCTCACTACCGGATGATTGAACTGGAACAGTCAACCCGTTTCTCCGTTGTGGGAAGCCTGGCGGCGCAGCTTCTTTTTATTGGCATCGGGGACCTGGTCATGCTTGTCGTACTGGCTTTGATCGTATGGCAGCATGGTTTGACCGGTTCGGTCATATTCATTTCTCTCGTAATACCATTCCTGACCACCGCTGCCACCTGCCTGATGCTGTGGATCAGGACAGCACCATCCGGCTTTGAACGGCGCGCCGTCCTTCTTGGCCTTGCGACTACGCTTCTGATGAACCAGCTTCTTGCCTGGTACAGGAATTCTCCCCTGAACGGCAGGCTTTGGTGCTGGTACCCGTACGCCTTTCTCTGCCTGGTCATCCTGTACCGCGAATGCAGGAAACTGACGATCGGCAGCTGCTCGGAAAATATGATCTGCTAGTGAATCATTGGCACAGATTGATCACTCGTTTTTTGTATAAGGAGGAACCCATGGAACTCATATTAGAACATGTATCCAAACAATTCAAAGACAGACAAAACATCAAAAAGGCCGTGAACGATGTCAATTTGCAACTCAGCCCTGGTGTCTGGGGCTTGCTCGGCGCTAACGGTTCCGGCAAGACTACCCTGATGCGTATGATCTGCGGCATTATGAAGCCCACATCGGGCCATATCCGCTATGATGGCGTGTCGATCGAAGATCTGGGGGACACCTACCGGGATGTGATCGGGTATCTGCCCCAGGAATTCGGCTTCTATCCGGAATTTACCGTCCGGCAATATCTGGAATATATCGCTGCCCTAAAAGGTCTGCCGGACAAAGTGGCCCGTCAAAAGATTGACGAGTTATTAACCCGCCTGTCTCTGGAAGATGTATATAAGAAAAAGATCTCCAAACTCTCCGGTGGCATGAAGCGCCGCGTCGGCATCGGGCAGGCGCTCCTGAACGACCCCGAATTCCTTGTACTGGACGAACCGACCAGCGGTCTGGATCCCGGCGAGCGCGTCCGCTTCCGCAACCTGTTGTCAGAATTTGCCCAGAACCGGATCGTCCTAATCTCCACCCATATCGTGTCCGACATCGAATACATCGCAACCCAAAATGCCATCATGAAAAACGGCGCTATCCTGCAGACCGGTTCGACTCAGGAACTGGTGGTCCAGATGGAGGGAAAGGTCTTCGAGGCCGTCATCAATCCCCAGGATGTAAGCCGCTGGGAGCAAAAGGTACAAGTGGTCAATGTGCGCAACGAAGCCGACGGCAGTGTCTCCCTCCGTTATCTGGGAAACCCGGACGATATCCCCCGGGCAAAGTTACAGGAACCCCGGCTGGAAGACTTGTATCTGGAACTGTTTCCCAGGAAATGACTCTGACGGCAGCCAAATCAACGATTCCTCTGCGATCAGCAGGGTATTTCATAGACAAAACGGAAAGGATAACGATTATGTGGAGATTATATAGACAAGAAATGAAACGCATCCTGAGGACCAAAAGCACCCTTCTCTTTCTGGCTGCGGCGCTGGCACTGTCGGTTTTCATGGCCTGGGTGCCGGTCACTTACGAACGGTATACTTATGAAGAAAACGGAGAGAAGATCACCATAGAAGGGCGGGAAGCCCTTGCCCTCATAAAGAAGATGGAAGCGCCATCAGCCGGGGAAGTGACCCCGGAGAAACTGGCCGAAGGACTCTCTTACTACCACAAGAATCTGGAACTCTACGGTGATTTCTATAACGAAGACTTTCCCTTAAACCTCAAGCTGCAGGAAATCTACCCCTGGCAGCCACTGCTTACAAAGCTGCATGAAGTCATGGCCGACCCGGTCAGCGGCCTGGCGCCGGAATATACGGAAATCTCCGCCGATAACGCACTGACTTTCTACGACCGCTGCCAAAGCCACATCGCCGACTTGATGCGGCTGGAGCAGAAAGACAACCCGAAGGCACAGCAGACCGCAGTACGGATGTATGATAAAGTGGAACGGCCTTTTTACTACTATCCGGGCTATGGCACCAATATGGCCGAATACGAAAGCATGTATCTCTTCCTGCTCATGTTCCTGTGCGTGATGATCACTGCTCCTCTTTTTTGCTGTGAATACCAGACCGGAGCCGACGACATCCTGCGCAGCACCAGACACGGCAGAAAAAGGCTTGCACTGGTCAAGATCTTCTCTGCCTTAAGCATCGGAGTCTCCGTCTTTATCCCCTGCATGATCCTCTTCCAGCTCATCTCCAACAGCCTTTTTGGCTGGGAATGCCGGCAGACCTCCATGCAGATCCTGTTCTCTGCAGTCAGCCTGCTGGATCTGAATGTCAAAGAACTGCAGAACCTCATCATGTTCGGTGGATTTATCACACTGATCGCCAGCATCTGCTTCGCGCTCTTCCTTTCCGCCGCGTGCAGGAATACCACGTCCGCTACCGGACTGACTATCGCTGCCGCCCTCCTGCCGACTCTTTTCTATATGTTGATCGGCGGCACGTCAGGCTCCTATCTGCGGATCCTGCTGCCCTCAGGCGCCCTGGGTGGCTCCAACGCCCTCCTATATGCCCTGACCGATTTTGAATTCCTGAGGGTCGGTCCGCTCTCGGTGTGGACGCCCTGGCTGCTGCTCATTGTCCCCGCACTGGAGATTCCGTTATTTCTCTGGCTGACTGTACGGACTTACTGCCGCAGATCGATGTAGGAGCCTACGGATTACACTTTTTACACGGAATATCATAGCCGGCCGCCACCGCTTCTTCTCTCGTACTAAAGTATGCCCTGTTCTTCTCATCCGGCAGATAACTGCAGGTCGCTTTGTGCAGGCGGTCATTGTTCTTATTGCCGATATAATTACCTGCCGTCACAGCCTCTTCCACGGGCTGTACGGCTTGTCCGTCCCCGTCGGCTTCCTGCGGCTGTCCCTGCTGATCGTCTTGTTCCTGCACACTGCCTTGTGTAGAAACCGCGCCCTCGGCACCGTCGATCCCTGCGCTTACATCTGCACCGTTTTCAACCGCATTTCCCGTCTCGGTGTCGGCCTTCCCTGCATTGTCTTGCCCTGCACCGTCCTGCTTAGCCTTGCTCTCTGTGCCAGACTGCCCGCTCTCCGATCGGCCGCGATCCGCCGTATCAGAACCGCCTGTCGGCTCTCCTGCCTTCCAGGTATCCGACGGCGCGCTGTTCCATGTGATCTTACTGCCATCCGAAACAGCTACGATCGTACCCTGCTCGTCACTTCTGAATACTTCCACGCCCATGGCACGCAGAGCATTCAGTGTCTTTGCATGCGGATGCCCGTACCTGTTATCCTCGCCACAGCTGATCACCGCATAGGACGGAGTGACCGCCTGCAGGAAAGACTCTGAGGAAGAATAGCGGCTCCCGTGATGTCCAACCTTTATCACATCCGCCTTCACGTCCGCACCGCCTCTTAGTATATCCTCTTCCGCCTCGGCTTCCGCATCTCCCATAAACAAAAACTTATTTGTACCGTGTGTGACCAGGACTACTACCGAATTATTATTGGCATCCTCATAGGATGTTCTCGGCCCGAGGAGCATACAGGAAGCACTGCCAAGCATAAACTCCTCTCCTGACGCCGGAAGCGTATTTGTGTATCCCTTCTGGTCCATCGTATCCAAAACATCTCTGTAGGTCTTTGTGTCTTTGGATACATCCGGCAGCATTACTGTCTCACAGTCAAATTTATAGAGAATGACATCCAGTCCGCCTACATGATCCGCGTCCGGATGGGTTCCGATGACATACTTAAGCGTCTTCACACCCTGCTTTGTAAGATAATTCTGTACCGCAGTGCCCTTGCTGTTGTCGCCGGCATCGACCAGCATATATTCACCGTCGCAGGCAAGCAGTATACAGTCCCCCTGCCCTACATCCAGATAGTGGACCGTCATTTCCGTATCTGCCGTTTCATCGGCTTCTGTCCCTTCGAGATCCCCGGTCTTAATCTCTTCCGCTCCACCGGCTTTGGTCTGCCCGCCGGTCTCTGCCAAGGACTCCTCTGACGAGATCCGGCTTTCCTTCGTGATCTCTTCCTGCTCCGCCAGCAGTACGGAGTCAGATTCTGCCTGCTTAGATGTCTGCATCACCGCTTCTGTCTGCTCCTGATTCGGCGGCGTTTCCATCGGAGAAGTCAGGATCGCCGTAAAGAACAGCACGACCACTGCCGGAACGACAACGTATGGTTTGATCTTTTTACCGCCTTTAGCGACCAATTTTAGAAAAAGCGGATTGCACAGCATCGCTGCCGCAAACATTAACAATCCGCCATGGATACTCTCTGTAAAAAGCCCTACTGCCATAAGCAGCAGAAAAACAGACAGCATCCAAAGAACAATGCTCTTCACCTTTTTCATGCTTGCCCCCATTCTTTGAGTTTCTCTATACAATTTTGTTTTCAGGATAAATGAAAGAAATTTGATATGTCATATTTTACAAAGTTACAGCGCAAATGACAAGACGAAATTTGTCAAAGAATCTTTTTGCCAAAGTAATATAGAAAGCGGCAGCTTCCTTTTGGCTGTTTTGTGCATACTGTTCCTATTTTCCCCATTTTACAAACGTTATGCACACAATACACTCTCAAAACCTTGCTTCATATTAGGTATTTCCAAAATAAATACTACCATAATTCGACAGAAAGTTCAGTTTAATTTTTCGCCGTTTACTGTATGATATTCCGTCTCCCGAATCATGTTCTCACGGAATGCGCAGTTTGGCGCATTCCTGACCCATGAATAATAACCGTCTGCTACCCAAGGGGGTACCCGCAGTTCACCCGGATAGATTCCTCCTCGATGAACTGCTCATTAGAATCCCCATCATGCACAAACTGCCGTCCGGTGGAACGCATAACCCGCTACGTCGCGATCGCATTTCCCGTATAGAGCTGATAGTATTTCCCCTGTTCCTCGATCAGCTGGTCATGGGTGCCGCGCTCGATGATCCGGCCCTGCTCCAGCACCATGATACAGTCGGAATTCTTGACGGTAGAAAGCCTGTGAGCGATCACGAAAGTGGTCCTGCCCTTCATCAACTTATCCATGCCGTCCTGCACGATACGCTCCGTTCTCGTATCGATAGAACTTGTAGCTTCATCCAGGATCAACACCGGCGGATCCGCAATGGCCGCCCTGGCGATAGCCAACAGCTGCCTCTGCCCCTGGCTCAGGTTCGCGCCGTCCCCGGTCAGCACCGTACCATAGCCCTCCGGCAGATGCCTGATAAAGCCGTCTGCATTGGCCAGCTTCGCCGCCGCAATGACTTCCTCGTCCGTAGCATCCAATTTACCGTAACGGATATTGTCCATGACTGTTCCGGTGAAAAGATGCGTGTCCTGCAGCACAATCCCAAGAGACCGACGCAGATCTGCCTTCTTAATCTTATTGACGTTGATGCCGTCATATCGGATCTTACCGTCCTGGATATCATAGAACCGGTTGATCAGATTAGTGATGGTGGTCTTCCCCGCGCCGGTAGAACCTACGAAAGCGATCTTCTGTCCGGGCGTGGCAAAAAGTTTCACGTCATGCAGCACGATCTTCTCGTCGTTGTATCCGAAATCAACACCGTCAAACACCACGTCGCCTGTCAGTTCCACATAGTCCACGGAATGATCCGCCTGATGCTCATGCCGCCATGCCCAGCGCCCGGTACGCTCCTTGCTCTCCACCAGTCTGCCGTTCTCCTCTTTCACATTGACAAGTGTCACATAACCGTTGTCCGCTTCCGGCTCTTCGTCCATCATCTTGAAGATACGCTCCGCGCCTGCCATGGCCATCACGATGGAATTAAGCTGCTGGCTCACCTGATTGATGGGGCCGTTAAAGCTCTTGTTAAAAGTCAGGAAACTGGCCAGCGCGCCAAGTGTCAGACCGGAGATCCCGGAGAGTGCCAAGGCACCGCCCACAATGGCACAGACCACATAACTCACATTGCCCAGCTGCATATTCACCGGTCCTACGATATTGACCAGATAATTGGCCCTGTCCGCACTGTGGTAAAGGGCGTCATTCAACTCTTCAAATTTACGGATATTCTCTTCCTCATGACAGAAGACCTTTACCACCTTCTGTCCTTCCATCATTTCCTCGATAAAGCCGTTTACCTTACCGATATCCCTCTGCTGCTGCAGGAAATACCGGCCGCTGATCCCTGCTGTCTTGGCCGTCACTACCAACATCACCGCCACCATCACCAGCGTTACGATGGTCAGAGGCACACTTAAAATGACCATACTGATAAAGACGCTGACGATAGTGATCGCGCTGTTAAATACCTGCGGCATGCTCTGGCTGACCATCTGTCTGATCGTATCCGTATCATTCGTATAGACCGACATGATATCTCCATGAGAATGGGTATCAAAATATTTGATGGGCAGCGTCTCCATGTGGGAAAACAGATCGTTTCGCAGATTCCGCAGAACTCCCTGCGTCACATTGATCATAATGCGGTTGTAGATATAAGCCGCCGCCACACCGATCAGATAAAATCCGGCCACCCGCATGATGGCTGCGGCAAGCGGTCCGAAATCAGGCGCCTGTGTCGTCAGCATCGGTTGAATATAATCATCGATCAGACTCTGAATAAACATCGTTCCCTGTACATTTGCCAACACACTGACAAAGATCAGCACTGCAACGATGACCAGGTGCGGTCCATAGCTTTTCGCCACATATTTCATCAGTCGCTTAAAGACTTTACCCGGATTTTCTATTTTCTTGCCTTTCGGCATTCCGCCTCTCATTGGTCCCGGCATTGTTTACCTCTTTTCTGCGCAGCTTTTTCTATCTGGCAGAGCCTGCGGATGCTGCGCCTACGCAGGCCCCGTTCCGATCCCATATGCTATTTCTTTTCGTCAAAGTCCCCGCTGCCGCTGGTCTGGGATTCGTATACTTCGCGATAGATCTCATTATCCCTGAGCAGTTCTTCATGGGTTCCATAGCCATCGATCCGTCCCTCTTCCATAACGATGATATGATCCGCATGCTGGACGCTGGATACCCGCTGCGCGATGATCAGTTTCGTAGTCTCCGGGATCTCCTCCGCGAAGGCCTTCCGAATCTTCGCATCGGTAGCCGTATCCACGGCACTGGTACTGTCATCTAAGATCAACACCTTCGGTTTCTTCAGCAGCGCCCTGGCGATACACAGCCGCTGCTTCTGCCCGCCGGATACGTTGGAACCGCCTTGTTCTATGTATGTATGATAGCCCTTCGGCATCTTCTCCACGAATTCATCCGCACAGGCAAGCCTGCACACCCCCCTGCACTCTTCCTCCGTAGCGTCGGCGTCTCCCCAGCGCAGGTTCTCTAAGATCGTTCCCGAAAAAAGTACATTCTTCTGCAGCACCACGGCTACCTGATTCCGCAGACTTTCCATATCGTACTCCCGCACGTCATGGCCTCCCACAAGAACGGCTCCGGAACTCACGTCATACAGCCTGCTGATCAGATTGACCAGACTGGTCTTCGAGCTGCCTGTTCCGCCAAGGATGCCCACCGTCTCGCCTGCCTTGATCTTAAGATTGATATCGTGCAATATCGCCTTACTGCCGTCCTTATAATAGGAAAAATTTACATCACGGAACTCTATATCACCGTCCGGCACATCGTAGACCGGCTCTTCCGGATTGGTCAGATCACTCTTTTCCTCCAATACTTCGCTGATACGCCTTGCACTGGCGATGCTCATACTCATCATGACGAAGATCATCGCCACCATCATCAGACTCATCAGAATATTCATACAGTATGTCATCAGACTCATCAATTCGCCCGTGGTCAGTTCACTCTGGACGATCATTCTGGCACCCATCCAGCTGATCAGAAGGATACAGGTATAGACCGTAAGCTGCATGACCGGCATATTGAGCACCACATTCTTCTCTGCCTTCAGGAAGATATCATAGATCGCCTGACTGGCCTTTTTCAGCTTGGAAGTCTCATAGTCTTCCCTGACATATGCCTTCACCACACGGATCGCGCTGACATTCTCCTGTACGGACGCGTTCAGCTCGTCATATTTCGGAAATGCCATCTGGAAATATTTCATCGCCCTTCTGATGATAAAGAAGAGGATACCTGCCAGTATGACAAGCGCCACCAGATATACCGTAGCCAGTCTGGCATTGATCATATAAGCCATCGACATCGCACAGATCATACTGATCGGCGCACGGAAACAAATACGCAAAAGCATCTGGTATGCCATCTGAATATTTGACACATCAGTCGTCAGCCTGGTCACCAGCCCCGCCGTACTGAATTTATCCAGATTGGAGAAGGAAAATGTCTGTATATTATCAAACATCGCTTTCCTTAAATTCCGAGCAAACCCCGTCGAAGCCCTGGCGCCGAACTTACCGCCCATAATACCGCAGAACAGTCCGCACAGTGCCGCCCCGACCATAAAGATCCCCACAAGATAGATGTGCCGCATATCTCCCGCTTCCACGCCGTCGTCTATGATCGATGCCATCATGAGCGGGATCAGCATCTCAAAAACAACCTCCAAAATCATAAAAACCGGCGTCAGAACGGAGGCTTTCTTAAATTCCTTTATCTGCGCCGCCAATGTTTTGATCATAAAAGTACCATACTCCCTTCTATAATAAGATTCATTAAGATTCCATTGCCTGTGCTTTGCAAAATCTCAAAATCCAAAGACAAGCAAGCTTGTCTTAAACATTTAGCAACTCTTAGGCTGCGTTCTTTGCTGCCTTAGAGTTGGTTAATGTTTTTCTCACACTATTATTCATCAAATAAAAATTATTGTCAAAGGCTTCACAAAATTTTCACAATCCTTTACAGGAATTTTAGATTTTCAATATTCTTTTGTTAAAATGGGAATTGCAATTCTTTCCGGTCAGTGCTAATATTAGAAAATGTTAACGATATGTTTCATTTCTTTATGCCGCGATCAGCAATTGATCGTCATGAGAAACGGGACATGCCACCAACAACAGAGAGGAGAATTATTCATGAAAAAGAAAGTTTTAGCACTGATCCTTTCTTCTGTTATGGCTCTTTCTTTATTCGGCTGCGGCAACAGTGACGCCCAGTCTTCTACGAATGAGGCACCGGCAGAAGATACAACAGAGAGCTCGGATACACAGGAGACAGAAGAAGCCGCTCCTGAAGCAGAGGCGGATGCCGAAAGCACCGATGAGTCCGCAGAAGCAGAATCAACGGAAGCTACCGGCGACGCAGCGTTAAAGATCGCTATTGTCAGCAGTCCTTCCGGCGTAGACGACGGTTCCTTTAATGAAGACAATTACAACGGTATCCTGACCTTTATCGAAAGCCACCCTGACTGCACCGTTACTCCTGTTCAGGAGCCGACAGGTGATGTTACGGCAGCCGTACAGGCAGTTGCCGACATCGTAGCCGATTATGATGCGATCGTATGCTGCGGTTTCCAGTTTGCAGGTATTGCTACCATCGCACAGGAGAATCCGGATGTTGACTTCATCCTTGTGGATTCTTTTCCCTCCGATGCAGAAGGCAACGAAGTGACCGTAGATAATATCTATGCTATGCAGTTCGCAGAACAGGAGTCCGGTTTCTTCGCAGGTATGGCAGCCGCTCTTGAGACCACAACGAACAAGGTAGCTGTTGTCAACGGAATCGCTTATCCTTCCAACGTAAACTACCAGTACGGTTTTGAATGCGGTGTGAAATATGTCAATGAGACAGAAGGCACAAGCGTAGAGATCGTGGAGCTTGCTTCCTATGCAGGTACAGACGTTACAGGCGCTGACGTGGGCGGTAACTATATCGGCTCCTTCGCTGATGAGGCAACCGGTAAGGTAGTCGGCAATGCTCTGATCGCTGAGGGCGTAGACATCGTCTTCGTAGCAGCAGGCGCTTCCGGCAACGGTGTTCTGACCGCAGTCAAAGAGGCTGAAGGCGTTTCCTTCATCGGCTGTGACGTAGACCAGTATGATGACGGTGCGAACGGAGATGCCAACGTGGTATTGACTTCCGCACTGAAAGTAATGCACCTGAACGTAGAACGTTCCTTAAACTCCATCGTGGACGGCACCTTCAAGGGCGCGAACGTAGTGCTGCAGGCTGACACCGATTCCACCGGTTACGTGAAGGAAGACGGCAGATGTCAGTTGTCCGCTGAGACGATCTCCAAGATCGACGCTGCTTACGAGCAGGTAAAAGGCGGCACGATCGTTCCGGCTGCTAACTTCAACGGCGTAACACCTGAAGATTTTGCCTGGTAAGAATACCAAAATATAAAGGCTGCAAGGGATTTTTCTCTTGCGGCCTCTTTTATTTTGCCGTATTCTATTATTATAGTATAAGACAGATCAAATCCGCCTTTCATAGCATGGATGGCCATGAGGCCCGCCAGACGACAGGCTGTGCATGATGGAGGAGTACTAGGGTTCTCCGGGAATACGGCAAGATCGCCGGAGAAGATTTTATGACGAAGGAAAAGCGAGGTAAGCGCATGTCAGATTACATTATCGAGATGAATCATATCACAAAGCGTTTCCCCGGTATCGTGGCGAACGATGACGTTTCGATCCAGATCAAGAAGGGCGAGATCTACGCACTTCTCGGGGAAAACGGAGCCGGTAAGTCTACTCTGATGAGCATGCTCTTCGGTATGTATGAACCGGACGAGGGCGAGATCATCATCCGCGGTGACAAGGTTAAGATTCAGTCACCCAATCACGCGACCAAACTGAATATCGGTATGGTACACCAACATTTTAAACTGGTAAGCAACTATACGATCGCCGAGAATATCATTATGGGAATGGAGCCGATGAAGAAAACCCTCGGTCTTTTCCCCTCCGTGGATCTGAAGAAGGCCAATCAGGATATTCTGGAGCTCTCCCGCAAATTCGGCCTGGAAGTAGAGCCCACCAAGGTGATCGAACAGATCAATGTCTCCATGCAGCAGCGCGTCGAGATCCTTAAGATGTTGTACCGTGAAGCGGAGATCCTGATCTTCGACGAGCCCACTGCCGTCCTGACGCCCCAGGAGATCGAATTCCTTCTGGAGATCATCCGCAGCCTGCGGGATGACGGCAAGACCATCATCCTGATCACACATAAGCTGGAAGAGATCAAGAAGATCGCAGACCGCTGCGCTATCCTTTGCCGCGGCAAGCTGATCGATGTGCTGAATGTGTCCGAGACAGATACGAAGACTATGGCCAATCTGATGGTGGGCAGGGAGGTCAGCTTTACAGTGGACAAGCCGGAACCCCAATTTGGCCGGGAAGTGCTGCGTGTAGAACATCTGACCGTCAGGAATGAAGATAAATACGAAGTTGTCAAAGACGTTACTTTCTCCGTGCGGGAAGGGGAGATCTTCGTGGTTGCCGGTGTATCCGGTAACGGTCAGATCGAGCTGGCTGATGCTATCGCCGGTCTGATGAAGCCGTCACATGGCACGATCACGTTAAACGGTGCGGATATTACCTCCTATTCTATCCGCAAACGGAATCTGGCCGGTATCTCCTATATCCCGGAAGACCGCCACAACGTAGGACTGGTGATGGACTTTACCTTATCCGACAATCTGGCATTGAAGAGTTACTTTGAAGAACCCTTTTCCCATAAAGGTGTGGTCCGTCCGGAAGAGTTCACCAAATACGGCGACACCCTGATCGGGAAATACGATATCCGCAGCAGCCAGGGCAACGACACCATTGTCCGGTCCATGAGCGGAGGCAATCAGCAGAAGGCTATCATTGCCAGGGAGATCGAACAGGACTCTCCGCTCACGATC
The DNA here is from genome assembly GCA_947175055.1 of uncultured Lachnospiraceae bacterium. Classification (GTDB taxonomy): domain Bacteria; phylum Bacillota; class Clostridia; order Lachnospirales; family Lachnospiraceae; genus UBA3282. The sequence continues at coordinate 13,053 of CAMWLJ010000064.1, forward strand.
TTCGTGCAGCCCACGCGCGGCCTGGATATCGGCGCCATTGAGAATATCCACAAGCAGATCGTAGAAGAGCGTAACAAAGGCAAAGCCATCCTGCTGATCTCCCTCGAACTGGATGAAGTCATGAATCTGGCAGATACCATCGGCGTCATCTACAACGGTGCGATCCAGAAGATTGCCGACGCAAGGTCACTGACCCCTTCCGAGGTAGGTGAATTTATGATGGGTGTTGGCGCAAAGCACACCTAAGGGAACCTTTTCACACCGTATACAGCGGCATCTCTCAAAATTCTACAAAGTGGACGAAAGGTATAACAGAACGATGAAAAATAAGAATAACTTCCTACATAGAGTCATCTTACAGACCATCGGGCATGAGAAAAGACAGCACTATATGATCCCGGTCTTCACGATCCTGCTCAGCCTGATCTTCGGCATCCTGGTGATCGCCCTGTTGGGAAAGAACCCCTTACAGGCCTATTACAACTTGCTGCAGGGCTCCGGACTTGCGCCGAAAGCTTCCTACGCCGGACACAAAGGCATGATCACGGATTTTACCAGCTTCTTAAATGCCCTGACCCCGATGCTTTTCGCGGCGCTTGCTGTCCTGATCGCCTTAAAGGCCGGCCTGTTCAACATCGGTGTGTCGGGTCAGATGCTGGCCGCCGGCTTTACTGCCACTGTTTTGATCGGCTATTCCGATCTTCCGGCGGTGGTCGCCAAGCCGTTGGTCGTGCTGATCGGCTTTCTCATCGGCGCATTGGCAGGCGGTCTGGTCGGTTTTTTGAAACATCGCTTTAATATCAACGAAGTGGTATCCACGATCATGTTCAACTATATCTTCCAATACGTCATCAGTTTTCTGATTAACACCTTCTATGTGGATCCTGTTTCCAGACAGTCCGCCAATGTAAAACAGGCAGGCAGGCTGACACTGGTAGACGTGGTCGTTGGGGATTATAAGATGGACATCCCGCTGGGCATTCTGGTGGCCGTGGTGGGCATTGCCGTTACGGCTTTCGTCCTGCACAGAACCACCCTTGGCTTCGAGATCAAGGCTGTCGGCAACAGCATACGTGCCGCAGAATATGCCGGTATCCGCGTAGGACGCACGAGAGTTCTGGCCATGATGCTTTCCGGCGGTTTCGCAGGACTGGCCGGCGTCACTTACTATCTTGGTTATTTCGCTTCCATACAGCCCAAGGTATTGGTCAGTACCGGATACGATGCCATCGCCGTTGCGCTGCTTGGCAACAGTTCTCCCATCGGTATCATTTTCTCTTCGTTCCTGATCACAGTGATCTCGAAGGGAAGTACCTATATGAGCTCTACCTCAGGTGTCCAAGCGGAGATCGCCTCCGCTATCACCGGCATCATCCTTCTGTTTTCTGCCTGCGGCGCTTATGTTCAATATAAAGTCAATCGCTGGAAGGATGAAAGAAACTTGAAAATGGAGGAATCTCAATGAATACGATTATCATAGACGGCTTATCTTTCGCACTACCGCTCTTTATCATGGCGATCGGCGGAATCTACTGTGAGCGCAGCGGCATCACCAATCTGGCTATCGAAGGCCTGCAGGGATTTGGCGCTTTCTGCGGTGCACTGTTCGCAGTCTGTATCGCACAGTATTTTGCCGGCAATTCCCCGATCCCCTTCTATCTGGCGATGTTGTTTGCCTTCCTGGGCGGTATGCTTTTCTCGTTGCTGCACGCCATGCTCTGCATTAAATTCAAAGCCAATCAGGTGATCAGCGGCGTCGTGATCAATATTCTGGCTATGGCTCTGACAGAATTTCTGACTAAGCAGATCAATGCCAGCATTTTTGGGGCTGCTTCCAATAAGTTTGTGCTGGGCGTATCCGCCCGCATCACCGTGCCGGTGCTGTCGAAGATCCCTGTGCTGGGTGCCGTATTCACAAATCTCTATCCCTTTGAGATCGTGATCGCACTGATCGCACTGATCGCCTGGTATATCCTGTATCAGACCCGCTTCGGCCTGCATCTGCGTGCCTGCGGTGACAATCCGCATGCAGTGGATGCCGCAGGAATCGAAGTGAGCAGAGTCCGTCTCATAGCAGTGATGGCCTCCGGCGCACTTTCCGGATTGGGCGGTATCTGTTTTGCCTACTCAATCTCCGCCAACTTCTCTTCCAATATCTATTCCGGTTACGGCTATCTGGCCATCGCCGCCCTGATTTTCGGCAACTGGAAGATCATGCCCACACTGGGCGCCTGCCTGCTGTTTGGCTTCGCCCGCTCCGGCGGTTACGAACTGGTGAAATTTCTGGAAATGCCCAGCAGCTATCAGGATCTGGTGATGGTACTGCCCTACGTGCTCACGCTGCTGATGCTGATCTTCTTCAGCAAAAAGAATCACGCACCGAAAGCGCTTGGTGAGATTTACGATAAAGGTGCCAGATGATAAAAGAGAAGCAAAGGACAGGTGTGGTCTGTATGAACCACACCTGTCACTGTGTAAGGCTATCTATTCGACAGCACCTTTTCGTGCTCTATTTCAGTACAAACTCCATGAGCACCGGGTCATGGTCCGAATACAGATAGCCGGTATCAACATGTCTGTAGGATCTCACCTCAACATTATCCGAGACAATGAACCCATCCAGCGTCACCGTATAAGTCGTCTCTTCCTGATAAGGTTCTTCGGCACTTCTGCAGGTATTGTGCTCGATATCTGCCTCTGCCACCGCACTGTCATCTATCGCCATCCGAAATCCCTCGGGCAGGCTTTCCCTCGGAAAAGGATACGCCCACTCCGGTGCGTTCCGTGAATTTTCCGTCTTCAGATCATGATTAAAATCTCCGCCGCAGATCACATAATTTCCTTTCTGACGATCCGCCGCCATATCCTCATAAAGCATCGCCAGCTGTCCGGCACGGATCTCATCACTGCTGCCGTAGGCAGACATATGCATGTTATACAGGCATAGCATCCTGCCATCTTCGGCCGATGTTGCTGCAGATTCCGGCTGCGTCCCTGAACCTAATTCTCCCAGCGGAATCCGCGAGATCGAATAGCACCGGTCAAGATCGACAAATTTGGAAAAAGACTCCGATATCGGCAGGCTCCTGCGCATGGCCTCCGTGATCACTCCTCTGGAATACGTCACCACTCCCGCCTTATTCGCCCCATGCGGCTCCCATGGCGGAAAAAAAAGGAACGGAGAATCATAATTCTGCGCATAAGTATAGTAATAACCTTCCGTAAACTGATTCAGCAATTCCAGCTCATCAATATGATAAGAACGGGTACCGTCCCTGTCCACCTCCTGTATAAGCATGAAATCCGCATCCGTATCACGCATCAGTGTTCCTGCCCCGCACACCGCCGCTGCCACGCTGTCCTCATCTTTCCCCCAGGAAGACTTACCCCCATCCATGAAAAAGCTATATTCGGGAAGATAGGCACCAAACCCGATATTGTAAGTCAGGATACTATAGCTCTGCCCGGCAGAATAAATCTCCTCATCCCGGGACGTCGAGTCTTCTATCGTCATCGCGTCATCCATCCCGCTCCTGTCATCGGTTCCCGTCTCCACTCTGTAAACTTCCAGGGCCAGCTTGTCCGGCAGCCTGTCATAAACGGCAAACACATAGATCACATAGACGACAAGTATCAAAATCAATATCAGTGCGATAACCGCAATCCTTTTTCCTGTTTTTCTCATTTTTTCCTCCATTCCGAAGCGTTTTACGCTGAGGACGCGAGCAGAATTTCA
>CAMWLJ010000065.1 GCA_947175055.1 uncultured Lachnospiraceae bacterium
TCCCATGTATAACTTTTCTTCTGACTCCTGTGGTTTAACCAATAGAACAGACTTCATCTTTCATGGCATGGATGGCCATGCAGCACACCTACCACTCAAACACTTTCTTCTCTTCTGCCTGTTCCAGTTCGTAATACACCCGATCTTTCACCGGCGGCTCACCATTCTCCGTCATCAGAATAAGCACCCAGTCCTTCTCTTCTCCCTCCGTGGGCGCCGTCACAGACAGTCTTCCGTCCGTCACGGAAATTGCCTGTGCAGACTCTGCCGGCTGATTCTTCCGGTCATAAAACTTACCGTCGGAAGGATTCCACCACCAGCCGTACAGACAGTCTTCCTGCAGGGTAAGCGGCACCGGAAGCTTCTCTAACGCAAACGCCGCGCTGCCGCCGCTTGGCAGATAAGCACAGAGGAACCTTCCCTCCGCATCCTCGCTAACCGCCACGTGCCTGTTCATCTCCTCACTGCCGTCCTGTCCGTCTACGATACCGGATGCCGGAAGACAGGTCATCAACCGCAGGTCTTCCATGATTTCCCGCAGATATTTCATCTGCCCGGAGCCCTCCGACTGCAGCGCCTCATACCAGGAGTATTTGGTCATGATGCCTCTCTCCTTCTCACCAATGGAACACCATACCGAAGCATGACCGTAGGTATGCCCGAAGGAACCGGACAGCAGACTCCAGTATGCCCGTCTGCGCACCATCCATGTGCCGTGATAGGATTCGTCCACGGGCGGGAAAGTGGTGATCATCATCTCATAAGCCGGCTCTCCGTCCCACACCGGTCGTACATGGGGATTCTCATACTCTTTCGCCACGATTTCATAGTTCTTCGGCAACAATCCATGCCCGGACTGCAGCATCACAAATCGGATCCAGGCTTCCTCTTCGCCGTCCCAATAGGACAGCGTGGAACATTCTCCTGTCTCTGCCTCATGACAGGCATGGTATGTGAGCAGCAATTCTTCCCAGGCCGGGTCCTTCTCGTTATATTTCAGGTCTTTATCCAGCAGCCCCTTCGCCAGTCCTTCGGCCATCCGCCGCCAGACATTTCTGTAATCCACACCCTTGTGAACGGGCTGGCGGTCACCGCCGAGACACCACAGGATATGACTCTTCTCACGATATCGCTTTCCGATCCATTCCCCGTAACCATAGGCATTCTCCTCCGTCACGGTCTTCGGGAACACACCGCCTGCCCAGTCGTCTCCAACCACCAGCTGGCCCCAGACCGGCAGCAGGAGCACATAGAATCCATATTCTTCCGCTTTATCCAGGATCCAGTCCAGATAAGCAAAGTACTTCTCGTTGAGTCTGTTCAGGTCGCCGTCTGATAATGCCGCGTCCCCGGCAGGCGTTCGCATCTGCACATCCCGTTCCGGATCCAACGCCACAATCTGCAATACCGTAAAACCCTGGCTCTTGCGTTTCTGCATCAGATACTCCACATCATCCCATTTCATGCGCTGGGGCATTGTCCATACGGTATCTGCCAACCAGGGAAAGGGTGTGCCGTCCGCTTTTACAAAAAACCGTCCGTTTTCAGAAATTCGTAATTTTTCCATATTTACCTCCATGCCGAAGCAGTTCTTTTGCGAAGGCCGCGAGCAGAATTTAGGAGTTTTCCGAAGGAATACTCCGATTTTGCTCTGCGATCTTGAGTTTGTGGCTCCAGCACAAACTCGCAGTTGAATAAATTGCTCATCAGAGAATTTATTCAACCTTCCTATCCTTTCTATCGTTAATCATATAAAAATTTTGCCGTTATCCCAGCGTCCTGTTCAGCCAATTCACAAACAATTCCTTCCACTGCGTCACCGCCGTAAGATCCGGCTGCGTCAACCCCGGAATCGGCGGCAAATCCTGCGGCTTACAGCCCCCGAATCCATGTCCGCCGCTGGGGAAAACATGCAATTCAAAAGGCACCTTGTTCTCCTTACAGGCTCTGGCGAAATCCACCATATGGAAGGCATTGATCACGTCGTCGTCCGCCGCGTTGCAGAGGAACATCGGCGCGTCTCCTTCCCTCACATGATCCTTCATCTCATAGCGCTCGCTGAACTGCTTTCTCGCCTCAAGGTCATTGTAGGTCTCTACATCCGCCATAACCACTTGGATCTTATCGTCCGCCACCGTCACCGCAGGATAAATAAGCCCGACCGCATTCGGCGCGCCGTTCATCCGATCAATCTCGTCCGGTTCATATCCCGCCACCGTCACCGGGTCGTCCCGGAAACATACCGCCTGCACGCCCGCCAGGTTTCCGCCTGCCGAGAAGCCCACCGTCGCAATCTGATTCGGGTCAAACCCATACTCCCCTGCATGGGCCCGCAGAAAACGGACTGCCCGCTGCAGATCCAGAAACATATAAGGCGCTTTATACGGATAAGACCGATACCAGAGCACAAAGCAGCTAATCCCTGCGGCATTCAGGAATTCCGCGATCTGCTCTCCTTCATTGTCAATGCTCTTCGTCAGATAAGCCCCGCCGGGACAGGAAATCACACATTTCTTACTGCCCGGAACCAGGTACGGAACCAGAAAGGGGACATCATCGTAAGTTTCTTTCGCATACCCTTCCTTGATCTCATCCCGGTATACCATCGTATCATTGCCGCGCATATCGCCGATCAGATCCGTGGTTTTATCCCAGATTCCCGGATATTTCATGAACATATCCTCAAAGCTTAAGGTATCGTCCCAATGCATCCGGTCATGCTTGCTCTTTCCCGTATTACCCGGGATCACCTCTCCCCAGATCGGGATGATTTTTCTTGTTTCATTGAATTTCATCTTCTACAATCCTCTCTTTCCTGATTTTCTCAGGCAGCATCCTTGCGCCTGAATACATTTTTTCACTCAGCTCACTCATTAAGCCTCACTTATTAAGTTCCATCGCCCGGAATTATTCGGTTGCGCTCCCGCATCCCATCTTTTATAATGAAAATACTAATGCCTTTGTGCCTCAATCACACACCGCAGGATCGTTCCACAGACAACAGGACACAAAGTACAAACTATAAAATGCATAATACAAAGCGCAAAACACAAACCACAAAAGAAGGAGCGACCATGGCATACTATATCACCTACGGCGAAATACAGCGCCATCTGAAGGAACATTACCAAAGAACCGGGAGCGGAATGCAGTTCCCGGAAATGGCAGCATACCTGTACCGCAAAGGCCTGCTCTTCGAGACCCGGCCGGAAAGCATCCCCAATCACAAGATGTTTGGTCAGATGCCGGACGAGGAATTCGAGAAGATCATCGACGATATGGTCCTGACACTGACGGAGGACCTAAAACTCTCCCCTCATATCAGAGAATCTTCCATCATTCCCACAGAACGGGATACTTATATCATACGGCACCCCAGATATACACGCCCTTTTCTACATACTCACAATTACTTTGAGATTGACTTCGTGGCGTCCGGAAGCTGCACTTTCTTCTTTGAAAAAGAAACGCGGACCATCCGCGAGGGTGAATTATGTATCCTGGCCCCCGACTCCATGCATGACCTTTTCATCGGCGACGATTCAACCGTGTTCTGCATCATGCTGCGCAAAAGCACCTTCAATACCAGTTTCTTCTCCATATTGTCCAGACAGGATCTGCTGTCCCTTTTCTTCCGTACTATTCTGCAGGGGGATTCCCATCCCAATTATCTGCTCTTCTTCGTGCAGAATACTACCTGGATCAAGACGATCATCCACAATGCGATGGGCGAATGCTATAAAGATGACTCCTACAGCAATTTCAGCTGCATCAGCTGGATGAACCTGTTGTTCTCCACTCTGCTGCGCAACTACAGCGAGACGCTGCAGTTCTATAATTATCAGATGGGTTCTGATTTCTCTCTGGTGCTGCAATATATCCAGCACAACTACCAAACGCTGTCCCTGTCATCCCTGGCCGAATTCTTCCACTACAGCGAACCCCATCTGTGCACCCTGATCAAACAGAATACGGGTTATAACTTTACGGAACTAATCAAGCAGTTACGCATGGCGGATGCCATAAGCTATCTGACCAATACCAACTTGAAAATAGGCGAGATCGCCGAGCGGGTGGGCTACAATTCGGCGGATCACTTTTCCCGCGTCTTCCGCTCCTCCTATCAGATGTCCCCGCAGGAATACCGTAAGAAGCACGCGCCCGCCGAGGAAGTGTTTATTCCTTTTTCCTGAAAACTTCCTGTTTCCTGCCTGCTCACTCTACAATCAGTTCCGTCAGTTCTTCGATCGCCTTCTCCAGCATTTCCGGCTGGAATGGCAGATACAGCTTATGAGAGATGTCATCCAGGGTGCTTACTCCCATCTCCGGATCCCCTGAGGCAGCGATGCCTGCAATGGCCGGTACATATTTCCCCAGCACTGCCATTGCCTGCGCATCCTTCGCCAGTCTGCCAAGCGTCGTGTGACGGCCATAAGGTTTGCGGAAATCCGTCTCGGGCATATAACAATATTCATGAATGCCCGCCGCAAGCGTCATGCTCTTTTCCGGATACCCCGGCAGTTCCACCGCCGCCTCGCATCCAAATGGTATTGCAACCCTGATACACAATTTCCCGTCTTCCCGGATTTCATAGCAGCATTCGTATTTCCCCGATACGGACTGATAGCTGCAGTCAACCCTGCGCAGACGGATATCCGGATGGGGCGCGATCACCGCTTTGCCGAAGCCGGGCACAGACGGACGGATCCCTGCAGCATAAGCGTAAACGAACTCCATGACAGATCCATAAGAATAATGATTGAGGGAGTTCATGCCGGTATTGCTGATCACGCCGTCCTCCCCCACGGAATTCCAACGTTCCCAGATCGTGGTCGCTCCCATGTTCACCTCGAACAACCAGCCCGGATAACTCTCTTTCAGCAACAGATCATAGGCAGTCTCATACATACCCGCTTCTCCCAGAACAGTACACAGAAGCGGCGCGCCCACGAAACCGCACTTAATCTGATACAAATCCTTCTGCAGCCGTTCCTTAAACTGGGCAATGACATTCTCTCTGTCACGATAGATTCCGAATTTCAGCGCGATCACATAAGCGGCCTGCGTATCAATGGCAAGCCTGCCGTTTGGCGTGAAGAACTCATTCAGGACGGCCTGCCTGATCTCCTCCCCCAATCCGGCATAGCGCGCCTCGTCTTCCTTTTTCCCGAGGCGGCCCGCCATCTCCTTCACGATCTGCACGGAGCGATAATAGTAGACACCTGAAATGAAGTTGTCATTGGTACTGCCCTTAAAGCTGACAGGCGTCATACCGTCCAGCGCCAGCCAGTCCCCGAAAGTGTCGGCGAAGTCAAACAGATACGTACGCTTTCCCCGGGCCGCGTCGTTACGGTCAATATATTCCACCCAGTCCCGCATCAGGGGATAGGCATATGCCATCTCATCCCGATTGCCATAGTATCCATACATGGTATTGGGGACAAACGCGGCCACGTCGCCCCACACGCTGCCCGCCGACTCTTTGTGCCCGAAGTTAGGCAGGAAATTCGGCATGGCGCCGTCCATAAACCGCTGCTCGTCCCGTAAGTCCTGCATAAATTTGTGAAAGAAGGCAGCCGTATCCATATGATAGCTTGCCGTGGGCGCAAACACCTGCGCATCCCCCGTCCAGCCAAGACGTTCACTTCTCTGCGGACAGTCCGTCGGCATATCGATAAAGTTGGATTTCAACCCCCAGACGGTATTCTCATACAGGCGGTTGACCTTCTCGTTCGAGGTCTTGATATATCCCGTCCTTTCCAGATCCGAATAGAGGACTCTTCCCGTAAAAGATTCTTTCCTGCACTCTCCCGGCCAACCCGTCACACGGATATACCGGAAACCGTAGAACGTGAAATGGGGACGCACCGTCTTCGACGTGCCGTCGGAAATATAGGTGAACTTCGACTCTGCATCCCGATAATTCCCATGGTAAAAATTTCCCTCCTGCAGGATCTCCGCGCATTCCAGCACGATCTTCGTACCCCTTGCGAAATCCGCCTCGAATTCCACAAAGCCCGCAAAATTCTGTCCGAAATCAAGTACGGTCTCCCCGGCAGGCGTATGGATCACTTCCTGCACCGGCAGGCTCTCCTTCCCAAGTACCGGCAGGCTAAGACGGTCCGTCAAATGTGCTTTATTCAGGTTTCTCGTCTCCTCCTGCTTCTGCGGCTCATGCAGCACCTGTACCGGCTTCCACGGATTCTCTTTCGCCTCCCAGAGCAGTTCGTTGACGATCTCTCCGTCGTAAATACCGGAGTCCTCTATCACGGACCCCTGATACTCCCAGCTTCCGTCGGTGCAGATGACTTCTGTCGCACCGTCCTCATACTCGATATGGATCTCTCCGATCGCCGCCATCCGGCTGCCGTAATGATCCCGTTTCAGATCCAGTCCGAACAAGCCCATGTACCAGCCCCGGCCAAGCAGCATCTCAATCTTGTTCATCCCCTCCTGCAGGCCGTCCAGCGCGTAAGTCATGACCTGTATACGGGTCTCATAATTCGTCAGATAAGGGGCAAGATACTCTTCCCCTGCCTTGCTGCCATTCAGATACAATTCAAACATCCCTACGCCCGTACCGTAGAACCTGGCTCTTTTCACCGGCTTCTCCACGACGATCTCCTTCTTCAACAGAATGTGAAAATCATCCTGAGGTTCGGCAGCGATCCACTCCGCCTGCCAGGGTTCCGTCATTTTGCCGGTCTCGAACACCGCCGGGTCGCTCACCGCGCTGTCGCCCCCGTCGCCGGTAACCGACACCCGCACGTAATAAGCCGTCCTGGGCTGCAGCATAAGATCCAGCTTTTCGCCCTGCCATCTTAAGTCCGCACCCTCCTTGCGGTAGAGGATCTCCCCGAAATCCGGCGAAGCGCTGACTTCGACAGCTGCCGCCGCCGGCTTCTTACTCGCGGTCTCCGTCACCCGCCAGGAACAGTTCAGATAATCATAACAAAAACCCAGCGGATTCTTAATTCCGTTGATTTTTACATCTGTAATTCGCATATCCTGCCTCCTTTACGTCTGCACAATTTCATTAACATGATTATAAAAAGATCCGCCCTAAATATCCATGCGGTTTTTTAGGGCGAATCCGACTTATTTTCATTATATAATTTTTTAGAATAGAACTGTCTGACGCTGTTTACGCATCACCGTGTTCCTTCGCCATCTTCTCCTTCATCTGCGCGATCTCCGGGAAGAATTTCTTAAGCGGATAGAAGATCATGATCACGAGAATTACAACGGACACAACCGCCGGAACAAGGAAGCGGACCACATTAGTACCTGCAATCGCCATTGGTGTCTGACCGAAAGGACCGGCCTGCGCGTCAAATCCACACACGGCCAGAATTGCCAACATGCCGGAACTTACCACTGTCGTACCACATTTCTGCGCAAAACCTTTGACCGAAGAAATAACACCGTTCAACTGTTTGCCTTCCTTGAGCATGATGAAATCGATCGTATCGTTTACAAGCACATTCACCAGTGCATTTACCATAGCTCCCACCAGTGTTGCGATAAAGGACAATACACAGCAGTACATGAAATTCATACGCCCCGTGAAGAACAAAATCACGTAGCAGATCACAGTCAAAATCTGGGATACGATCAACGCCTGGTAACCCGTCTTGAATTTCTTCAGGAAAATCGGCATCAGCACCATCATGGAGAACAGCGCTCCCATGGATATAAAGCCCATGTAAGTAGAGATTGTGCCGCCGATCGTCGCCCCGATCGCCGCCTCGTCCATGGTGGTAAAATCCACCCTCTGTCCTGCCAGGATATACTGTGCATAGTATACGGATGAGGTAAACATAAAGCCGTAGGAAATGGATGCCAGGCACCATACCACCATAACCGGCCAGATTTCCTTGTGACGGAATACATAGACAAGCTGTTTCAGACCACCCTCACCTTTCGCCTTCGGCGTCACATAACGCTCCTCCGAGGTCTTATACAATCCCCAGAAAGAGATAACCGCAAATACGGCATATGTACACATCAGATTGCGGTAACTGCCAAAAATCTGCACCAACTGCGTGGAGAAGGTGGATGCGATCGTGAACATCAACGCACACACGCCCGCGCCTTTAGCTACTACACCGTTACGCTCCTGATCATCCAGCGTCATTGCCGGCAGGATTGCCATCTGCGGCATCGTGTAAGCCGTCACGATCATGCCATAGAACATGTATGTGATGCATACATAAATACATTTCGTCATCGGGCTCCCCTGGATGAATCCCGGATTGCTGAACAACAGGAACATATCTACCAACAGGAATATCGGTGTAAAGGTAAACCAGGTACGATAACGTCCCCATCTGGGATGCAGCGTATCGCAGATCACGCCCATCATCGGGTCATTGATCGCATCCCACAATGTACAGATCAACAGGATAACCGACAATTGCGCCGCCGTGATCCCGATCTCCTCCTGTACATACAGGGAAAAATAGGAAGCGATCGTGGCCGCGATCGCCATTGCGCCGCCGTTTACGGAAGTTGCATGAAACCAGACAAACGCCTTGCTGAGTCCTTTCTTTTTCGGTTGATTACTCATTACTAATCCTTCCTCCTACTCTTTTATAGTCTGATACAAGCCGCTTTCTAAAAAGAAATCTGTTATGTCGTTTACTATAAATATCATACCGGACGCCCCTGCGAAGTTGAATGTTGTTTTTTCAGTTGTATCCGACATTTTTTACTGTCAGGATTCCTCCTTATGTACGAAGGCGTAACTTCCCGCCGGCAATATCCTGCGTTCTCCCTCCAGCACAAACTCCGCCTCCGCATTGAAAGGCACCTCCACCCGATAAGTTACCGTTCCGTCATCCGCATACTCCCAGCCGCTCTTAAAAAGTCCCGCAGAAGTATTCAGCCTTCCTTCGACAAATTTAAGCCGTGCATCCGCATGAGGTTCAATCACAGCCTTCCTGTATCCGGCCTCCCCCGGACGGATCCCGCACACATCCCTGTACATCCAGGCCTCAATGCTGCCGTAGCTGTAGTGATTCAGACTGTTCATGCCTTCCGGGCTGATACGGCCGTCCGGCAGCACGGAATCCCATCGCTCCCAGATGGTGGTAGCCCCCAGGTTGACGCTGTAGAGCCAGCCCGGGAAATCCTCGCCAAGCAGAAGCGATACCGCCGTCTCGTGGCTGCCTGTAGCCGTCAACGCCTGGCTCAGGATCGTGGTGCCCACAAATCCGGTGTTGAGGTGCATATCGTTCGCCTCCACCCTGGCCCGCAGAGCCGCCCCTTCCAGCTTGGTTCCGGACCGCTCCGGAATCAGTCCAAACGCAATGGCCAACGCCGCGCCGGTCTGGGTATGGCAGATGCAAAGTCCCTCTTGGTCGAAGTATTTCTCCTGGATCGCGGCAAGAATCTCCTCCGCCAATCCGTCAAATTTCTTCCTGTCTTCTTCATAACCCAGAACGGCTGCAGCCTCCGCCACACTCTTAGCGCAGCGATAATAATAAGCGCTGGCGATATAAAGCGGATCCGTGGCGCCGAAAGGCCCCGGCTGCTCATTGTCAAGGGCAAGCCAGTCTGCGAAATGGAACCCGTCTTTGATCAGGTGCGGCCCGCCGAGGGCTTCTTCCCTTCGCCGCTCGCATTCCACCCAGTCCCTCATGCCCGGGTAACACTCCCGCAGCAGCGTTTTGCTGCCGTAATGCAGATAGACGTTCCACGGAATGACCACACCCGCATCCGCCCACGGACAGGACCCGTGCTCAGCAACCATCCCCTCTTTCAGGCGAGGCACCACATTCGGCACGGAACCGCCCAGGATGCTCTGTTCCGCCCGCATATCCCACAGATATTTCCGGTAAAAAGCCGGCATGTACATATTATAGCAGGCGGTTTCCGAGAAGATCTGGGCGTCCCCCGTCCAGCCAAGCCGTTCATCCCTCTGCGGACAGTCCGTCGGCACATCCAGGAAATTGTCTTTCTGTCCCCAGAGCGCATTTAAGAACAGTCTGTTAACTTTATCGCTGCCCGTTCTGATCTCTCCGATCTGGTCAAAATCACTGCGCAGATGATACGCGGTAAATGCGGCAGCCGGCAATGCCCAAAACTCCGATGCCGTTTCCAACGGCGCGCCGTCCTGATCCAGATACTCCACCTTCATATAGCGGAAACCGTAAAAGGTAAAATGCGGCCTTACCGTCCTCTCTTTTCCGTCGGAGATATAGGTGAATTCCGTCTTTGCCGTCCGCAGATTTTCATGGTAAAAGCAGCCGTCCTGCATGATCTCGGAAGCCGTCAGGCGAATCTGCATCCCCCGCGGAAGACAGCTGGTAAACTCCACCCACCCGGTCAGTTCCTGCCCGAAATCCAGTACCGTCTCATTCTTCGGTGTATGGATCACTTCGGCCACGGGAAAGGTTTCTTTCTTCACGATCGGCAGACTGTACCGATCACACAGATCGCCGCATCTGTCCGGAATTTCCGTGCGGACACCCTTCCAGCCCTCCGAAACCTGCAGCGCCGCCTCCAGATTGGCATCATAAACCTCACCGTCATAAATATTGCTGAATACAACCGGTGACTCTTTACTCTCCCAATCTGCGTCTGTCATGACGACAGGAACCGGCTCTTCGCCCACATAAAGCTCCGCAATCGCATAGCATCTGTCACCGTACAGATTCGTATAACCGCCGTCAAATCCCAGACGTCCACGAAACCACCCGTCGCCAAGCCAGATCCGGATTTCGTTCTCTCCCTCCCGCAGATACTCCGTCACGTCATAAGTCTGCGCCTGCAGATGGAAATCATAGGAATGGTAGCCAGGCGCAAGATACTCGCTGCCTGCCTTCTCACCGTTTAAATACACCTCATACATACCAAGGCCGCAGATATACAGGCGGGAAGCCACAGCGCCTGCCGCTTTCCGCACCCCTTCAAGGCCTGCCACCGTGAACCGCTTTTGCAGCACCGCCGGCGTATCCGCTCCCATGTCGGCCGTAATCCAGTGACCGCTCCACGCTTCCTGCCCTTTTCCGGTCTCGAACCAGCTCTCCGCCCTGGCCGTCTCTCCATTATCAGCGGTCACCTGCACCTGCCATGTATAGCGGGTTCGCGGCGCGAGATCCAGACTCACCTGATAGTCCAGGCTGTCTGCATTTTCATCCTGTCCGCTGTCGAAGATCTTCTCTTTCTCCTGTCCCGCATTCCTCCAGATACGGATACCGGCCCATTTCTGTCTCTTCGCCTCTCCTGCTTCCACCACTTTCCAGGAAAAACTAAGCGGGGTGATCTGAAAACCCATAGGTGTCTCAACCTGGTTGACCCGCAGTTCAGTCAGTTTCATGTCGATCCTCCTCCATTCCCGTGACAATCCGTCCTTCGTCTTTCTATTGTTTTTCCAGAAAAGCGATCAGCGCACTCGCAGAAGCCTTTGCACCGCCCAGCGCTTTCATATCCGCGCTAAACTCATCTACCTTTTCCTTATATGAAAGATCATTCAGCAAAATCTCTATTTTCTCTTTCAGCATCCCGCTGGTTATTTCCTTTTTATCCAGAAGTGCAAATCCCAGGCCGTTTTTCTCAATCTGTCTGGCTGTGATCGCCTGCTCATCCATCTGCGGAAGCGCTATCATAGGCACGCCGTAATAAATAGCTTCGCCTGTGCCGCCCATACCTGCATGCGTAATGAATACGGAGGCCTGAGACAGAATATCCAGCTGCGGAACCATCTTCCCCAGTTCCACATTCGCCGGTACGTCCGTCAGGGAATCTGGATCGATCGCTCCCAACGCGGCAAACACATTGATATCAAGATCTCTGACCGCGTCAAACAGGATCGGGTAATACTCCGGCCAGTTATTAAACGCCGTTCCCAGTGAGGAATACAGCAGGGGTTTTCCGTTATCAGGAGCCTGCCATGTGCCGAATGTGCTGCGCTTGCCGATCTGCACCCCTGTAAATACAAAGCTGTCATCGAAAGTTTCATAATTGGGAACCAGTCGTTTCTGCATCATGACCAGATTCAGATCCCCTTGTCCATCAAAGATCTCCTTAACGGTCATCTTCCGGCATCCATACTTTGCAGCATAACCATCCGCGATCTGATCGGCTGCGATCCGAAGCGGATGATCCTCGGGAACCCCCTCAAAAGACGCTGCCACCGAGTAACTTCCGTTGGAAGGATAGCTGGTATACAACATTACATTGGGAATCCCCAGAATGTCCGCTGCCATCGTACCGGCAATCCCCGCAAAATCATGAAGGATCGCATCCGGGCGGTCCTCTCTGAGTACCCTCAGGATATCCTCGATATAAGCACCGGCCTCATTCAGGAACAGAAACGGAACCACAGCCGCCACATTCTCTTCCTGCCCGTCATTTTTCTCTTCTTTCGTCTCATTATGTTTGTCGTGGTCAGCCATCCATGACTTCATCGGTACGAATTTTGCGCCGGTTGGCTCAACTACTTCCCGAAAGGCTTCCGTCGTAAAGTAAGTCACGCGATGACCTGCATTTACTAACTCTGTTGTGAGCGACAATGTTGGATTAATGTGCCCGAAAGCACCCAGCGATACGATTGCGATATGCATGATTTCTTCCTCCTCTTTTCATATCATGGTATACGGCCATGCGTTTGTTACAGAGCCAATGCCGCATGACGCTTTGCGTTGTAATAGCATTTTATAAAAAAGCCCCTGCCATTACAACGTGGTTTCTTTTCCATTACCCGACATATTTTTATATCATTTCCTGGAGAGATGTTTTGGTGGAAAATGCTTACGTTTTTTATGCTGATCTGATCCTATTTGACAAAAATAGGACCCACCACAGTGAGTCCTACTCTTATCCTCTATCATTTTGTTAAGAAAAATATTAATCAATCAAATTGTATTCCTTGTATAACTGCTTCCTGGCTTTCTCATCTGCAATTTGATCCAACTCATTCAATCTTCCATCCCGCTTTAAGTAACCAACCAGTCTTGCCAGTAAATTTTCTCCCTGCTGCATTCCCTGCTGCATTCCCTGCTGCATTCCCTGCTGTATCCCCTGCTGTATCCCCTTTTGCATTCCCTGTTGTATCCCCTTTTGCATTCCCTGTTGCATTCCCTGTTGCATTCCCTTTTGCATTCCCTTTTGCATTCCCTGTTGCATTGCCTCATACATAATAGTCGCTCCTAAACCGCTCATCTCTTCAACCCCTTTCAGAACTTTCTCATTATTTTCGATATCCACATATTTCGCAATCTTATCCTTATCACATCTGAATACTCCCGATAGATAATCAAAAATCGGAACATTCGTCTCCGTTCCCCTGCGGATCATGATCACATTCATCAGGTCATAATCTTCCTCCGGCTCCTGCGCAGTTCCTATGATATCCGACTTACTGATAGAATACATCGTCACTGTATTCTGCAATTTAGCCGGAATCCTCTCATTACAGATCCAGATACTATATACTTTCTGAATATCTCCATAATTTGTCTGCTCCGTCAATGTACCCATTTGATAACTGATTTCCCTCGCGGCATAATATATCCCTCTTTTAATAACAGGGTATGGCGGATTGGTCGGCCTGTAATTATTCTGGACCTCTAAATCAATATGAAGGTGAATACACAGATTCTCACGGCTCAGCCTCGGGTTGATCGATCTGAAATGTGTATCATACCGGATCAATTTGTCACTGACTGATCCCAGTTCTGTCTGCAATTGACTTACACTCACCGGAATATCATCAACAGGAATATCCTGAATACTGTCTGCATCTATATAGCGGATAATTTCTTCTACCGTAGAATTTCTATACTCAGGTACTACCTCTTTTAAAACCGGCGCTATGATTTCCCTGTTCTGGAACAGCCTTTTACATGCATTATCATATTTGCTCCCGACTGCCTCTACGGCAGCAAGATCAATTTCAGTCTCCTTTTTCATTCTGTCCTCTTTTACTCTTTCACTTTCACGTTCATACTTTCTAAACATCCATATCCCGTATCATCATACCCCCATAGATGTGGATGTTTATAGTAAACGACATAACAAATTTCTGATTTCGGTTCCGGCCAAAGCCATATACGGAAGCTTTTGCAGGACCGAAAACGAAATTTTTAATGTCGTTAACTATAGAAATATATCTGTCGTTGGTCATAGCATTCCAGGAACACGGTATATCATATACGATTTACTGTACATATTATTATATGATAATAAATTATATTTTTCAAGGCACTATTCCATGTTGGAATATTTTTTATATTTTTATATTTCTTATATCTTTTATTGCTTTTCCCCAAACCTGAGTTCCTTCCCGTTCCAGGAAATCCAAATCTGCTTGTCTCCTGCCGGCAGCACACACTCCAGACTGTCGAAATATTCCAAATGCGGACAAAGTTCATATTTCCCGTTCACCGGATCCATTATCCTAAGACCCACATAATACCTGGCAAGAAGGTAGATGGGACTGGCCGACCACGCATGACACAGGCTCTTGCCGAACTTATCGCCGTACATATCATACTGCTCTTCCTGCGGTACGGACGGATCATACTCTTCCCAGAAGGTCACGGCCCCGCGCTCAAGCATACCTCCCCAATATTCCCTGATACGCTCCAGCACCTCCTCCAAATACCCCATCTTACACAAGGCATCCATTTCATAGAACTTAAAGTAGGGTGTAGTGATCTGCGGTACCGCATCATTGTGGAGCACATTCTGTACAATCTGTACTTTCTGTCTTCCATCCGCGATATCAAACAAGATGGCAAAAATATTGGCATGTCTCGTCACATGTTCTCTTCCTGAAGCAAAGGAATCGATATAGGCCCCCTTTCCGGCATTCCAGTAAAACGCATTAATGTTCTCCTTCATGGTTTCATATTTCTGCAAATAGTTTCCACATATAAACGCATCTTTTCCAATCCGTCCGCCAAGCAGCGCCATCGTCCTGTAACACTCGGCAAATAACATCTGCTCCGCGCACAGCGCTCCTTCCTTGTCCAAATCCGCCCAGTCTATGAAGATCCAGTCACCGGAACGCCCTATGATAAAGCCATGCTCATCCAACTGTTCCTCACAAAACTCTATCAGCGTAACCATTTTCGGATAGACCTGTTCCACAAAGGCCAGATCCCCATAAGCCTCATGGTGCACCTTAATACTGAGGATCCAGTACAAAGAGTAATCCAGAATCGTATTGATGTGTGTCGTCATAGTGTCGTTGCCCCGCAATGCAAGTAACGTCCGGCGATCAATATCCGCATCCGCCATCAGATACTGGTTCACAAACAGACTCTGATAGGCATCACCGCCCCAGATCCATTTGTCCCTCTTGATACCGTCGATAAAAAAGATTCCGCTGCAAAGCCGGAACGTATGTTCCGCCACAGACCAGATCCTGTCAATCAGTACATCACTGCAGGAAAACCGCGCCCGCACCGGAATATCTGTATATTGATGAATAGCCCTTACCTTAATCTCTTCCTTTAACTGTCCCGCGCCCGCGCATAATAGTTCCCCATTCTCATGGCAAAGTCCCTGTGTTGTCTTCTCCTCTTTAAAAGCCGGAAGCTCCTGCGCCACAAAAGCATACCGCACCGCACATCTCGGACATCGTCCTGTCTGTTCATCCGGCGCCCAACTGTAGTAGCAATGCTCTCTGTCCAGCGCTTCCTCCCTAGATTCTCCACAGTAAACCCGCAGCCGTCTGTCCTTCCTGCTATCATGAATCTCCAGAACTGCTGTCAGTTCCGTCTCAAACCCGAACAACACTCCATCTTCACAGACTTCCACACTGACCGGCAGATGAACCTCCTCTCTGTATTCCCAGACAGACGGTTTCTGGCTTTCTTCCGTATATCGTTCATTAAATCCTGCTATTATAGGAGGATTTGTATAATCTTCCGCCATCCACGTATTGTCTGAGCGAATTATATCTCCCTTAACATAGATGCTTGGAAATGTCTCGATACAACCTGCATGAACCGAAATCCTGACCTTTCCCGGCCCGCAATGGATCGTCTGCCCGAAAGGATACTTCCTGTCCTCCACCAGCACATGCCCAATTGCCGAGGAATATACACAAAAAGATGTTTCCTCCTCCAAGTCATATACCCGCCGAAATGCCACCCGGTTCCGGAATCCTTAACTCTTCCAAAATGCCGGCCAGCCATACCCCCTCTCTACACGGCTGAAATTCTGCTGCATGGCATGATACAATTCAAAATCTCCCGGATACCAGATCCAATAACTTGTGCTCCTGCTCATAGAATACTTCCTCCCAATGTTCGCTATATATTGTTAATAGTAGAATAGTCCATAAAAAAAGTAAAGCAGCCCGATGCATCAAACCAGCTTTTCTGTAAAACTTTCTTAATTTCCATTATCTTTCCTTGTTCAGTTTGTTGAACTAAATTGCTCATCAGAGAATTAATACAACTTTCACATTGCAGACTCCAAACAACACCGTCCGAATCATATTCCGTTGCCGCATTCCTACATCATAAAGACAACAAAAGTTCCTATGAACATCCGCCCATAGGAACTTTTATCTTACCTCTCGCTGCCT
>CAMWLJ010000066.1 GCA_947175055.1 uncultured Lachnospiraceae bacterium
CTATAAATTATTATGATCTGAAAGTTACCATGTTGACTATAGCACAGACCGTACCACGCTGTCAACTTTATTATTTTGTTCCATATGACAAATATTTACTCTGAATCATGTTCTCACGGAATGCGCAGTTTGGCGCATTCCTGACCCGCAAATAGTAACTACTCTCCTTAATGTACCCTCACCGATTTCATCTGCGCCTTTACGCACAACTCTGCCGCCTTGAAAGCGTGTTCCTGCGTCATGGCGTTTTCCGTACGATCTATACAGTCCAATATCAATTGCCCGAAATATGGGAACCCAACTTTTCCCGCAACATGAAAATGATGTTCGCCCTCTTTGTTCACCATAAAAACATGGTCCAAACTGCCATCGTTCATACCTACGTTTACATATTTTCGCAGCTCGATATAACCCTCCGTACCAAGGATAAAAGTCCTGCCATCGCCCCATGTGGAAAGTCCGTCGGGCGTAAACCAATCCACACGGAAATGCTGGGTCGCGCCGTTGTCTCCCACAAGTACAGCATCGCCAAAGTCCTCCAGTTCCGGATAATCGGGGTGAGCATAATTTCCAACCTGACTGTATTTGACCTCTGCATCCTTTACGCCGCAGTAGTACAAGAACTGCTCTATCTGATGGCTGCCTATGTCACAGAGTATTCCGCCGTATTTTTCCTTTTGAAAAAACCATTCAGGTCTGTACTTCGGGTTGCCGATACGATGCGGCCCAAAACCATCAATATGTATAGGCCGGCCTATCGCTTTCTGCTCAATAAGCTGTCCTGCAAAAACTGCGGACTCAACGTGCAGCCGTTCGCTGTAATACACCATGTACTTACGGCCCGTACTGCGTACAGCCTCCCTTGCCGCTGCCAACTGTTCAAGAGTTGTGAGGGGCGCTTTATCCGTAAAGTAGTCTTTTCCCGCCGCCATGACACGCAGTCCCAGCGGACACCTTTCGCTTGTTATTGCGGCGGAACATATAAGCCTTACCTCTGGATCGGAAAGCACTTCCTCCTCACAGCGTGCAGCCGCAGCCTCCGGAAACTTTTTTTGAAACTCCGCAACCTTTTGAGGATCGGGGTCGTATACCCATTTTATCGTTGCTCCAGCCTCTTTAAGTCCGCCGCACATACCGTAAATATGGCCGTGCTCTAACGACACCGCCGCTATGCTAAATTCCCCTGCTTTTACAACATGTGCCGGCTTACCCTTTGGTGCATAATTCATTCCGCTTGATATATTTGACATTTTCTTTTCCTCCGTTTCCGAATTTCTATTCCCCCAAAATGCCTAAACACGTATTCTTATCCTGTTTGGGATACGGCAAGGATAACGTCCTTTGCATCTTAGGCATTAACACAAATACATTTACCACCTTACCCTCCAGCGTTCACTGATATTTTCTGTGCTTTCACCCTGTTCCGGCTTGCTTTGATACTTTTCTTTTCTGCACAGATCTATAAGATATTTTTCAAATAATGCCTCGTCCGTCGGAATTTCCGCCCAATCGTCCGTCCATGAAGAAAGATAAGCGGCATTGGAAATCGAAAGAGAATTCAGCCCCTCCGCACCGTCAGCGATCATTTCCGTGCCGTTTAGTATGGACTGCGCAAAGGCCTCGATCACCTTCGGATGTCCCTCGGATTCAGGAGCAGAAAATTCCTCATATTCGGTTTCCGGCGAAACAAATCCCTCCTTTGACGATAAGCAGAATTCCCGTTCGGGAACTTTAAGCCTCCACCACTTCAACTTTCCACATTCTATAACTATTTTCCCAAGATCACCCGATATTTCAAGACGATTCGTGCCCGGCGCTTCCCCCGTTGTGGAAATAAACACCGCGGTCGATCCGTTTTCATATTCGCCGTATATGGTAACGTCATCCTCAACGCCTATATCGTGGTATTTTCCTACGGTGCAGAATGCCCGTACTCTTTTGGGCATACCAAATATCCATTGCCACAAGTCGAGATTATGAGGAGCCTGATTTAAAAGTACGCCGCCGCCTTCGCCGTTCCATGTGGCGCGCCAGCTTCCCGAATCGTAATATGCCTGTGTACGGTACCAGTTGGTGACTATCCATACCATGCGCTTAAGTTGTCCGAGCTGACCGCTGCGGACAATCTCCCGTGCCTTTGCGTACATTGGATTCGTACGCTGATTGAACATTATGCCGAACTTTACTCCCGATCTTTCGGCCGCCTCATTCATCTCCCGTACCTGTTTTGCAAACACTCCTGCAGGTTTTTCCGTCAGGACATGAATGCCCCGCTTAAAACACTCCATAGCAATAGGCGGATGATCGTAGTGAGGTACTGCTATCAATACCGCGTCCACAGTGCCACTGTCCAACATTTCTTTATAATTCGCAAAAAACCTTACAGAACCGTATTTTGCAGTATCTGCAATTTTTTTCGGATCAATGTCACATACTGCCGTCACCTCTGCAGAAGGGCACTTTCCCTCTGCAACGTTTCTGAAATGTACGCTTCCCATGTTGCCCATACCGATTATACCAAGTCTTATTTTTTCCATAACAGCCCTCCCTTAAGACACTGACGTCTGATTTATGTTATGCCTCCAGTGAATAAAGAAAACTCATGTCTTTCATTCACTGAGAGTATCATATCAAGAATTGATTTATAATGTAATTGCTATTTTTGTCATACTATATTGCAAATCCACGCATATTGCCGTACAATCAAAATATAAGTTTGCATACCATTTATGACAATGCAGACGGGCGTTGGATACTCTTTGGAGTAAAGGATTACACGTTTATGGAAGATCATTTACAGGAATTTACATTTAATAACATTCATGTAAGACACGCGATTGACTGCAAACCTGACGACAGTACCTGCGAAATGCACATTCATACAAGCTGTGAGATATTTTATTTTGTTTCTGGCAGAGTCGAGTACCTCGTGGAGGGCTCAGAATACCCATTGGAACGCGGGAGTGTTATGATCATGCGTCCCGCGGAAGCACATCGGCCCAAAATACTGGCAGATAAATTATATGAAAGATACACGATAAATTTTCCGCTTTCTGCCGCGGACAGCATTGACCCCGAACGCATATTTATGAAACCGTTTCTTGACAGACCACTCGGCGCGGATAATCTGTATCTCTCATCAGATTTTGACGGTATATCCATCGAAAAATGTTTTAAGCAAATATATAGCTGCAACGATAAATACACGGCAGCGGTTAAAATTCAATTGTTCCTGATGTCTATACTGTATGCAATAAGAACAGCACATATAAACAGAAATGTCAGCGAATACCCTGCCGAACAGACCCGCGCCATGCACATACTGAAATATATAAACGAACATTTGTATGAAAAGATATCCGTGTCGATGCTTGCGGAACATTTTTATATAAGCACATCGCAATTCAACAGAATATTCAGAAACGCAACCGGCAGTTCTCCCTGGGAATACATAACGCTTAAAAGGCTGACCGCCGCAAAAGAAAAAATAAGCAGCGGCACGCACATTACCAAAGCCTGTGAAGAATGCGGCTTTGATGATTACTCGGTTTTTTACAGAGCATATGTGAAGTATTTCGGCCGCTCTCCAAAACAAGATAACAACTAAGACCTGTTTTGCAGTCAAACACACCACGGCATTCGATTTTTCACCATGTTCCGGAATCATTTTAAGATAAAGCGTTCAGGTTCCGACATCCACGCCTCAAACTCAGATATGCTGGATGCCCTTGCCGCGCATCTGTGCCATCTGGCCAGAACATTCAAATTCGTCTCCTGTCCGATACGCTGCGCGATCTTTGTCGGAATCTTTCCCAGTTCCTCCAGCAATTCCATGATATCTTCTATTTTTCCTTCTATTTTTCCTTCTATTTTTCCTTCGTTTTTTCCTTCCCGCCTGATTCTGTCTGCTATCTCACACATAACGTCTACTCCCTCCTTCTGCATCTTATATAAGTTGACCCGCTCCACGATCCGTGGGAATAATTTTGTCTGATAAAACGGATCTGAGTCCTTCAGATAATGCAGCAATTCATCAATTTCTGCGTCTTTAGACGAATACTTCAGATTAAAATATTTCTCGTGCACTCCGTTAGCCGTATCGATTGCCAGGCTGTTGTCTCGTATCTTCCTGTCAACCTGATAAACTCCTGTTTTACATCCAATAAAATCTCCCTTCGTAATATAGAGCACCGTCACGTCCGGCAATTCATAGTACTCCTTGCCTTTTTCCAGAATGTTCATGTCAATACACGACGTGTAATACCGGGTTCTTCTAAATGGCGCATCCTCACTGTACATCTGCAATTCAATGCAGATCATATTTCCGCTGTCTTCCTCCGCCAGGATATCCAGCTGCACGGAATGGCTCTCCAGATTTCTGATCACATACTGCGTCCTGACGCTCTTAAGCCGCAACCCTGGCTGCTGCATCAGGATTCTGCATAACTCCTGGCTGGCCGCCAGATCCTCAAATACTTTCCCCGCAAACAGATCGCTGGTCAGATTGAATTGCCGCACCCACTGCCGTTTCTGTTCATAAGTATCCAAAACACTCTTCTCTTCCATTGAAACCCTCCTTTATCATTTTCATACAGGAAAGTCACAATAAAATTCGGGATTTCTTAACATAACAATCCTGCCAAACAAATGTGAGTCTTCGGCAGAACTGCCTGACAGTGCACGAAATGGCCTTGCAATCCACAGGAAATGGCAAAAACAGTAACCGTCTATTATAGTCCGTCCCTGCCCGCGGTGCACATTTAAGAATCAAGATTTGCTTTATTACAGAGAGTATAACACACCATTGTCCTGTATGCAATATATTTTTCACATATTTTAGAACGTTTTATCGTTAATATTGATTTTTTCTATTTCATTTAGAATTCTCAACAAATTTATTGTTTTTCTTAAAACCCGCTATCATCTTGACTGCCTGACCGGTATCAGTCAGATTCCAGGAGTTGTTTCTGTTTCTTTTGTCTGTAATCACCCCAGCCACATACGCCGCGATCTTTTCCGCCCATTCCTCATCCGGATGCACTTGCCCATGCTCCTTCGCAATCTCGCGTGTGAAGCCGCTCTCATAATATGAATCAATAAAGTGCACGCCGCAGAATGAGCAGATCTTTCGTATGATCTCTCTTTTGTGCCAAAGCGCCCGCCCGGAGAAGGCGCTCGGCTCATGCTCCGGAGAATAGGCCTGTAGAGGAGACGCCGCATAGATTTCTGCTTCCGGACACCTCCTGCGGATCGTCTCGATTGCCCAACGCAACGCGCTCGCCAGGCTTCGTCTCGTAAGTTCCTGGTAGCGTTGTGTGCATACCTGCTGCGTATCGTCATGCAACGGAACCGGGCTTTCATCCCGGCACCAGTCAATCGCTCCGTCATTGGCCGAGACCGCAATATAGACAATATCCGGAACCCTTCCCGTCTCCTCTATCCTCCGCAGCAGCCGCCGCACCTGGTTGGATAACACATTTTCCGGTGCAAAGCAGTTCGGCTGCTCACATAAAGATTCCGTAGTCAGCGTCTCGTCCCCGCGGTGCCAGTCGGAACCGGATGCCCATCCGCAGGCAAAGTTCCCCAGAAGCTCCGTCTGTAGTTTCCGGCAGACGCGCGTGCCGATCCCCGTCACCTGTTCGCTTGTAATACTATCCCCGAGGCAGGCGTAAACCTTCCTGGATCCTTTCTCTTTCTTTATCTCTTTCCTCGTTTCCTTCCCTGCTGCCGTCATCTCCCAAGCACCTCCCGGTTCGTCCCGTAGAAAATATCATCCCGGTCGCTGATAAACCTGCAGAATTCCTCCATCTTCTCCCATGTATCATCCACGTCGAATTCATAGCTATGCCCCCAGACGCAGAAAATCTGCGACTGTTCCGGTTCGCCTGTTACCAGTCTGTCTGCCAGTTCCATCAGCCGGCTGTCATTGTGATGGCAGGTGGGCGCGTAAGTGAGAAGTTCCTCCTGCTCCTCGAAGAAATAATTGCTCTTCGTCGTCCTGGCATATTGAAAATGATTTGCACGCAGCAGGGCAATCGTCTCCTCCCGGTAGCCGCCAAAGGGATACGCCATGCCCACGACCGGCGTCCCAAAGACCCGCTCCAGATTTTCCTGGTCTTCCAGGATTTCTCGGGCAATCTGTTCCCCATCCGTCATTTCATACAGGTTCGGATGATGCAGCGTATGCACCGCAACTTCATGTCCGCTGTACAGATCCCTGACCGTCTCCCGGCGGCAGCGGTGAATCTCCACTCCCTTACATGTCCATACCTGGTCCACGTACCCGATACCCGAATTCAGGTTGAATGTTCCCTTTAACTGATAGCGGTTCAGCATATCCACAAATCTGATGTCCTGTGTCACCCCGTCGTCATAGCTGAATGTTACCGCCTTACGATAATGCTCTCTCCAGTTCATTGCTCTCCTCCCTGTGCATATGTGTCAGACTGTATGGCACGTTCCCGTCCGGTTCAGCTGAGATGCAACCCTGGCCGCCAGACATTTCTACTGTAAAAGTTCCAGAAAGAACTGATAGATTCTGTCACTGAACCCCGGCAGATCCTCATGCCCGTAATCCCAGAACAGCATGGCCTCCTTCTCGGCCCCGATATTATTATACGCCGCAAACTGAGTGGACGGGGGACATACCGTATCCGACATGGATACGCCAAACAAAGTCCTCGCGCGTATCCGTGCCGCCAGATGATGCACATCTATATAGCCCAGTCTGGTAAAACACTGCTCTTCTCTCTGGTGCAGGGGATCGAACAGGCGGAAGTAGGTGCGCAGTTCCGCATAAGCATCGATTGCCAAATCCATATCCCACACCCGCTTATAATCGCTCAAGAAAGGATAATTCAGTCCGATCCGGTTGATCCGCGGCTCCAATGCCGCGCAGGCAATCGTCAGCCCGCCGCCCTGCGAACCGCCGGTGGCGCAGACTCTGCTCTCGTCAATCTGCGGCATATCCATCATAAGTCCCGCAAGCTGTGCCGTATCCAGGAAGATATGGCGCATCAGGAGATCGTCTTTCTCCCCGTCCAGCCCCCTGATGATATGCCCGTTCATCGTTGTTCCCTTCACGCCGCCCACATCCTCGGACAATCCTCCCTGTCCCCGGCAGTCCATGGCCGCCACCGCAAAGCCTGCCGCTGCATACTGCAGCTTATCGTTCCACCACCGGCTGCTGTCCGTATAGCCATGGAACATCACGACCGCCGGAGCGGGCTTGTTAATCTCCTTCGGCAGGATCAGTTTGGCATGAATCCTCGCTCCTCGTACTCCCGTGTAGTACATATGAAAACACTCCGCGAAAGGCGCCCGAAACTGTGCCCGCACCAGTTCTATCTTCGGATCGACCGACCGCATCTCCTCGACCGCACGGTCCCAATAATTATCGAAATCCTCCGGACGGGGATTGACTCCCCGGTATTTCTTCAATTCCTCTACAGACATATCCAACACTGGCATACTCTATTCCTCCTCTTATGATCATCCTTTCTGCGCTCTTACTGGTTCGCTGCAGCAAACTCCGCCGTCTGCTGTTTGACTTCTTCGTAGATCTTATCGATTCCCGCTTCCTTCAGTTTCCGGGCAAATTCCTCGACTGCCGCGTCCGCATCGTCTACCATGCCCAGTGAAATTGGCATGAAGTACTGGGATACCACGGTATTGACGACCGCTGCCTCACTCTTTACCTTTTCCTCGTTGAAGGCAAATGCCGACAGGATATGGGGATTCTTCGTATTCTCGTCCCATTTATCCCGGGTCGCGTTCATTTTCTGCGTCAGATAATCGTCTTCCAGCACATGGAGCGTCCGCTTAATCTTCTGATTTCCCCAGCCCCAGTTGCAGGAACCGTCCGCCGGATATCTTGAAGAATTCTCGCTGATCGGCAGGTATTCCATATTGCCTTCCGCCTCCCAGTGGGTGCCTTCCAGACCATATGCCGTAATATTCTGGATCTCCTTGTTCGTCATCAATTCGTTTAACACCATCATGGCTC
Source organism: uncultured Lachnospiraceae bacterium (assembly GCA_947175055.1). GTDB lineage: Bacteria > Bacillota > Clostridia > Lachnospirales > Lachnospiraceae > UBA3282. The sequence goes on from CAMWLJ010000066.1 coordinate 8,006, forward strand.
TTTCTTTATTCTTGCTTGCAGCATTGATCGCCATGCCATTATTGATATAGGGACTCATGGCCTTTGGTTGGTCAGGATTCAGTACGATAAAATCAGCCTTCCACTCCGGATGGTTCTTATTCATTTCCTGTCCGTAAGTCACTACGGAGCCGAGATTCCATGCCATGGCCGCACTCTTACCCTGTATCCAGTTATCATAAGGCGTATCCGTGGATGAGATGGCATCCGCGCTCCAGAATCCCTTACTGTACCACTCCTTCATCTTTTTGGCATATTCCAGGAAATCCGGGCTTTCAATCAGATATTCTATTTCCAGATTATCCGGATTCACATATTCGTACGTGAACAGAATCGACGGCACGCCTCTCACCACATTGCGCCCTCTGCCGTACAGCAGACTCGGCCACTGTAGCGCCGCTCCCTGTGTAGCAAGCGGTGAAACGCCCTCCTCCTTCTCTGCCACCTGGTCGAAGAAGCGTTCCAGTTCTTCCATGGTCGTGATATCCTCGAAACCGTATTTCCCCATCAGGTCTCCCCTGACACCCACTGCCGCTTCTTCATATTCCTTCACATTCGCCGGCACCATATAGATCTTGCCGTCTATCTTCGCCTGATTCCAGGCATCATCGGTAACCGTCTCCCAAAGTTCCGGCGCATATGTCTGTACGAAGTCCTCCGTCAACTCATAGAAGCCCTTCTTGGCCGCCGTCGTCTCATAATGTCCCCAGTTGGACGCCGTGAAGATCAGGTCGAAATCTTCTCCCGATGAAAACAGGAGCGAATATTTCGTATCGTGTTCCGACCATGACAGAAATTTCACGTTCAATGTCGTATTAATCTCTTCCTTCAGAATCCTGTTGACTTCCTCATATACCAGATCAAAATCCGTGGCTCTGTCTCCCAGAAGATACATCGTCAGTTCCGCCGGCTCGCCGTTATAGGCCGCTGCTTCTCCCACAGATTCCGCCTGGCCTCCCTGCGCACCGCATCCGACCAGGACTCCGATTCCCATTACCGCCGCCATTAACAGACTCACTACTCTTTTCTTCATAACAATATCCCTTCCTGCGGGTTGATCCGCATCCTTCATTTCATTATCCGTTTAAATATTTCCGGATCCTCTGCTTCTGTTTAGCATTTGACGGCTCCTATCGTTATACCTTCCACAAAGTATTTCTGTGCAAAAGGATAGGCCAGTATGATCGGTCCCGTCACCACTACGGTCAGCGCCATCTTCAATGACTGCGTCGGCAGATTGATCGCTCCGCCAAGCGCCGCTCCGCCGCCCTGCTGCGCGATGATCTTCTTATAAGCCTCTATATTATTGACCTGCTGGTAGAGGAAATACTGCAGCGGATACATCTTTTCATTATCGATATACAGCATCGCGTTATACCAGTCGTTCCAATATGCCAGCGCGATAAAAAGGCTTATCGTCGCCACCGCCGGTTTGGATAACGGAAGCATGATCTTCCAGAATACCTTAAAGTCGCCGCAGCCGTCGATCATGGCCGCTTCCATCAGCGCATCCGGCACGCCGCTCATATAACTTCTCATGACCAGCAGATTGAATACACTGAACATCAGCGGCAGGAGCAATGCCAGATAATTGTTCTTCATGCCCAGATAACGCACCATCAGCACATAGGAAGGAACCAGTCCGCCGTTAAACAGTGTCGTGAAGTAGAAGAAGAACGAAATCTTATTCCTCCACTCGAAATCCTTACGCTGCAGCACATAGGCCGTCATGGCTGTGATCAGGACGCCGACCATACTTCCCACGACCGTCAGGACTATGGTCGTCAGGTAGGCCCTGCCTATGACGGCCGGATCTTTAAAGACAGTCGTATATGCTTCCAGGGAGAACTGCTTCGGCCACAACCCGAATCCCTCTCTCACGATCGTCTCCTCCGCGGTAAAAGAAGCCGACAGCACCATCAAAAACGGAATCAGGCACGCAACCGCAATCAATCCGCTGAGTCCGTAGCCAATCACGGCCAGGAGTTTTTTATCTTTTCCAATATTTCTTCTCATCTCTTCTCCCTTCCGAAGCATCATAAGTTCCGACTGAACTTGTTCAGCTTTTCTCTCCCCGTCCCATCAGAACAATGCGTAGCTGTCATTGTATTTCTTTACCAGTTTATTGACCGTCACCACCGTCAGAAAACAGAACACCGACTGATACAGTCCGGAGGCGGATGCCATTCCGAAGTCATTACTGCTGATCAATGCCCGGAACGTAAACGTATCGATAACGTCGGTCGCATTGTATAGAATGCCGTTCGTGCCGATCAGGTTATAGAACATGTCAAAGTTACCTCTGAAGATACCACCCAGCGCTAACAGCAGCAGCGTGATCAATGTCGGCAGCAGGCACGGCAGCGTAATCTTGAAGATCCTCTGGAAGACATTGGCGCCGTCGATCTCCGCCGCCTCATACATGGATGTGTCGATCCCCATGATTGCCGCCAGATACATGACCGAACCGTAGCCAATCCCTTTCCATACGCTGAAAAATACCAGAATCGCGGGCCAGAACGAAGCGTCTTCATAGAAGCTGATCTTCTCCATCCCCCAACTGCTCAGCAGGCTGTTGACCATGCCGCTGTCATAGCTTAACAGGTTGTAGGCAATGACGGATACGATAACCCACGATATGAAATAGGGCAGGAACATCAGCGACTGGGCCGTCTTCTTAAACCGGACATTCTTCAATTCCGACAACAGGATCGCCACCGTTACCTGCAGCGCCGTACCGACCACAATAAAGAGCAGGTTATAACCCAACGTATTAAGCGTAATCTTCAGCGCCTGTCCCGAACTGAAGAAGAATTTGAAATTCTGCAGGCCGCACCAGGGACTGTGGAAGATACCGTCCGCGTAATTGTAATCCTTAAACGCCATAAGCGCGCCGACCATGGGCAGATAGGCAAAAAGCAGGGTATAGAGAACCGCCGGCAGCAGCATAAGCAGCAGGATCCTGTACTTTTTAACTTTATACCCAAAACCTTCTTTCTTCATGTGCATGTCACACCTCCTTCATTTGATGTGTCTCATTATAAACAGCCCGATGCCGGTTCGGAAGAGACGTTTTTTCTGTCCGCAGGTAAATTCTTTTGTTTATGAGAAACCCGCAGCACAAGCGATTCATACGCCTCCAGCGTCTCCCTGCTCCTTCCATACAGAATCTCCCCCTCCAGTCCCATGCCCCGGAGATCCGCCGGTCTGTTCCGGAAATTCTGCACAAAAACATACGTTGTATCGTCACTGTTCCTGCCGGACACTTCCACTCCCTCAGGCACGGTTCCCCGGACTACAGGCTTTAACTGCGCCTGCCTGGACAGATAGCCATAGAGTTCATCATAGAACGCCTGCTCCGCATCCGCGCCCACATAGTAAGCCCTGCCCTTTCCAAAACAGTTCTCCGTCACCGCCGGCGTATCCTTATAGAACTCACTGCCGTATGTCATCAGCGCTCTGCCCCCTTCCAGGGTGATCAGATCGCACAGATACCTGCATTCATAACTCCCCTTCATAAAGCTGCCTTTCGCCGGGCACAGCAGATTGCGTTCTGTCTCGTACAACGCATCCGTCTCCGTGCGGCGCATCCCAAACACATCCATGACGCCATGCGGCGTCCCGCCGAGGAAGCATCTGTCATCCCAGTCCACGATTCCGGACCAGTAAGTCAGGACGAAGCTTCCACCCTGCTCCACGAACTCCCTGAGCTTCTGCGCGAATCCGTTGTGAAACAGATAGAGCATAGGCGCCACGACCAGGCGGTATCCTTCCAAAGAAGCGGAGGCATGGATCACATCCACGTTCAGCCCTCTGTGCCGCAGCGCCTTATAGCTTTTCAGCGCCGACTCATGATAGTGCAGATTCTCGTTCCTGGGCCCCCGCGCGTCCTCCAGCGCCCAACGGTTTTCCGTGTCGTAAATGACTGCCGCATCCGCACTGACCTCGCTTCCTGTTATCTCGGCCAGACCTTCCAGTTCCTTCCCCAACTCGCTGACTTCCCGGAATACCCGGCCGTCGTTCCGGCATGAATGGTCGATCACTGCACCGTGAAACTTCTCCGAACTGCCCCTGCTCTGACGAATCTGGAAATAAAGCACACTTTCCGACCCGTGCGCCAGTGCCTGGATTCCGGCCGCCGTCAGAGCACCCGGCCGCTTCACTTTGCTCACCTTCGTCCAGTTTGTCATGGAGGGACTGGACTCCATCATCAGAAAAGGCTGCTTTTTCAGGCTTCGCATGTAGTCGTGCTGCATCCCGTTGTCGAGTGCCGTGTCGATATCCTCCTTCTTATGCCACAGCGGATAGGAATCCCAGGAGACGATATCAATGCTGCGGGCAATCCTGTCATAATCAAGCAGCGCAAAATCATACATCAGGTTTGCCGTCGTCGGCTGCTTCGCCCCCGCATCACGCAGCGCCCGAATCTCCGCCTCAAGGAAATCCGCCGTCTGCTCCGTCACGAAACGCTTCCAGGCCAGATTCAGCCCATGGCACTCCGTTTCTCCTATGGGCGAGGGACTCTCGATCTCATCGAAAGAACGGTATGTATGACTCCAGAATGCAGTCCACCATCTTTTATTCAGTTCTTCCACCGTACCATACTGTTTTGCAAGCCACTCCCGAAAGGCCTTCTGGCACAGGGGACAATGACAGTCTCCTCCGTATTCATTGGAAATATGCCAGAGAATCACTCCCGGATGCGCGGCAAACCGCTCCGCCAACAGCATGTTGATCTTCCGCACCTTCTCCCGGTAGACCGGCGACGTGTAGCAATGATTATGCCTGCCCCCAAACAGCCTCCGGGTTCTGTCCCCTTCTACCCGCAGCACCTCCGGGTAGCGGTCCGCCAGCCACTTGGGCCGGGCGCCTGACGGGGTTCCCAGAATCGTACAGATTCCGTTCCCGTACAGGGTATCGATCCAATCCGCCAGCCAATCCAGATGATATTCTCCTTCAACCGGCTCCAGGGCTGCCCAGCTGAACATCCCCATGGTGACCGTATTGATCCCGGCCTCTTTCATATACTGCACGTCCTGTTTCAGGATCTCCGGTTCATCCAGCCACTGCTCCGGATTATAATCCCCGCCATATAATATCTTCCTCTGTTCCATGTCTTCTCATCCAGCAGCGGATTACGCTTCCGCACTGCTGCCTCTCCTTTCTTTAATACTCCCCATTATAGATAGCAGCATTCTGACGCGGAAGAGACATTTTTTATGCCCGCAGGTAAATTCTTTGCATCTTATTGATGGACATGATCGGAAATGCTACAATCACTTATAGTTAACGACATAACATATTTCCATTTTCAATACAGCTTTTGTTCCGCGTGCGACGTGCATATCCCCCGGAGGGCTGCTGTACAATAATCAATCTATCCACGTAAGAAAGGGACACGGACTTATGAAGCACACCAGGAAGATTCTCCCGCACAGTCTCAGACAAAAGTTTTTCATTGCCAATCTGCTGATCGTGGCCGGCGCCTTCCTGCTGTTCGGCGTCTTCTTAACCTATCTGCTGTATCGCAACGCTGTCCGGCAGAATATGACCGTGAATGAAACAGCCTTTCACAATATGGAATATTTCATCACCGAGAAAACCATGGAAATAAAGCATGCCGTCAACACCGTCGCCCTGGACGCACACGTCACAGCCATCCTGAGCCAGCCAGACGATCCCGAAAGTGCGGCCGCCTGGTATACGGACTACAGCACCCTTCAGGAGATCTGTCTGACCAATACGGCCGTTTCCTGTCTGCAGGATCTGACGATCATCAGTGACAGTAACTTTGCCTCCCATTTCCATTCGGAACGCCTGCTGCCTTTTGTCGCCCTTACGGATACAGCCTGGGCCGGCCGGCTTGCCCTCTTTAAAGGCAACTGCTTCTTCCAGAAAGCAGACCTGCCGGAAACCTTACAGCTCCAATCTGCCTCCTACACAGCAGTGACCTGCCCTTACCCCTTTCATTACGACCAGCGCACCACCTATTTTCTCGGTTATCTGGACGACACGGTATTCGGAGACCTTCTGCTTCCCAATGCCGGCACGCCTTATACCTCCTATTTTCTTTGCAATACGATGGGGGAAATTCTGGCTGAAAGAGCCGGCGATTTCGGTGAGGCGTTGCTCTCTCTTCTGCAGGCATCCGATCTGTCCGACAGGCTTTCCGTCCGGAAACGGATTGACGGCAGGACTTATTACGTAGACAGCGCCCCAATCAATAATACCAACCTGATTCTGATCGGCGTGCAGGAATATGACAGAATGGCGGTCGGCATATTGAAACAGAATATCGGGGCCATGCTGCTGATCCTCCTGATCACGCTGCCCTTTGTTGCAGCGACTTCTTATATCATCACCCGCTCCCTGACCAGACGGCTGCACACGCTCAAAGAGCACATGCTGCAGGTCAGCAGCGGAAATTTCAACATGGACATCCTCTCCGTAACGGATATGGACGAAGTCAGCCTGCTGAACCAGCATTTCAACTATATGGCGACCCGGATAGCCCTTCTTCTGGATGAAAAGATCGCCATCGGCAAGCAGCTGAAAGAACAGGAACTGATCGCCCTGCAGGCACAGATCAATCCCCACTTCCTCTATAACACGCTTGACCTTATCAAGTGGCAAGCCGTCAGACATCACGACAGCGATATTGAGGCTCTTGTCAGTTCCCTGTCGGATTATTACCGGCTTGCGCTTAGCAAAGGCCGGGAATATCTTCCGCTCCGCTCTGAACTTACCCACATAGAAGCCTATGTGTACATCCAGAATCAGCGCTTCGACGGACACATACAATTAGAATTCCAAGTCCCCGAAGATTGCATGGACTACCTGCTCCCCAAACTCACGCTGCAGCCGCTTGTGGAAAATGCGATCCTGCACGGCATACTGGAAACCGACGAGGAGGAAGGCCGCATCACGATCTGCTGCCATACGGAGGCGCACAATCTGCACCTTACCGTCGCCGATGACGGTGTCGGCATGGAACCGGAGACCGTCTCCTCCCTCTTCACAAAAATACCCGGGGAGACCGTCCTCTCTTCCGGCTACGGACTGTATAATATTCGAGAACGGATCCGACTGACTTACGGCGAACAATGCGAGATCCGTATTCAGAGTGCCCCCGGCCAGGGAACCTCCGTGACCCTGATCCTGCCGGATGCATGCCCGCTGTAAGCAGTTCGGATACGTGAAATGCTTTACAGATCATGCCGGACAATAGAGAATTCGAAGACTATTACAGCTAAGAGGAGAATGTCATGTACCGATTATTATTTGCTGAAGACGAGAAAGCTACAAGAGAAGGAATCCTGTCCGGTATTCCCTGTCAGAACCTGGGTATCAGTGAGGTTCGGGCCGCCAGAAACGGCGCTGCCGCCCTGGAACTTTTAACAGAATTTGAACCGGATATCTTACTGACGGACATCAAAATGCCCAAAATGAACGGCATTGAACTTGCCACCCGAATCCGCAAGTCGTTTCCCGACTGCAGTATCCTCCTGATTAGCGGCTATTCCGATCGGGAATACTTAAGATCCGCCATCTATCTGAAAGCCGTTGACTTCGTGGAGAAGCCGCTCCGAATCCCGGAACTGACAGACCAGCTTGTCCGCGCCGTCCAGGAACAGAATGCCATCCGGAAGCAGAAGCAGCTTCTGTCGGAAGAGTTGCGCGCCCTGCTTCCCGAAAAAGAAGAAGAACAGGATTCGGAGGGGGCCTTTGTCTCTCTCCCTACTCTGAATCCTGCCCTTGATATTGATTCCGATGCCTTCCTGCAAAGACACCTGCAGGCAGTCTATGCTTCCGTATCCGATACGATGGATAAGACCGACCCTCTCGTGCTGGATATACTCGATATTATTCACAGCCAGTATATGGACCGCACACTGTCCCTTGACAGCATCAGCAGACAGCTCTATCTGTCCGCAGCCTATCTCTGCGTCCGTTTCAAGAAGGCTATGGACGTGTCCCCCGTCCACTATATCAACCAGTACCGCATCAAGGCTTCTCTGCCTTTCCTGAAGGACGAATCGCAGAAGCTGGATGAGATTGGCCAGAAGGTAGGCATCGAAAACGGCAACTACTATTCAAAAGTCTTTAAGAAATATATGGGTTGCTCCCCCGCACAGTACCGTAAGTCCATTGGCAGCAAAGAGCAGTGTCAAGCCCCTTCCCTCCACTGTAATCAGTAGTTTCTATGGTACTCTGAATGTATCAGACACCCTGATCAGAATACTCAACAAAACCGGCACGGCAGTCTTGAAATCCCCGTGCTGCCTGAAAAAAGACATATCCACAGGTGCATTCCAAAACGCCGTGCCGGAATAGTTCCAGTCCTTCATGAACTTAAACAATCATTTTGTAGTATCTAATCACCAACCCCCACTTCAAGTGGGGGTTTGAAAAACGCCCCCAAGGGCTC
>CAMWLJ010000067.1 GCA_947175055.1 uncultured Lachnospiraceae bacterium
AAAAAGGGGCATGGAGGAACAAGAAGATGAAATTAAAGCAAAAAATCTTATTGATCGCACTTTTGCCGTTACTGGTACTCGGAGTGGCGATTACAGTGGTCAGCAATAAGAAGATCAATGATGCAATGACGGAGACTATATCTGATGGTCTGCGCGGTACTGCAACTGCAGTGCGTAGTACATTCAGGAAGATGAACAGTGAGCCATACATGCTGAATGAGAACAATGAATTGGTGAAGGGTGATTTTAACATTTCTCAGCAGGTTGATATGGCAGATGACATTAAAGAGGCAGCTAATATTGACGTGTCCATCTATTATGGGGATACCAGATATATGACCTCTGCTAAGGATGACAGCGGTCAGCGTGTTATGGGAACATTGACAGACAAGGAAGTATTGGATACCGTATTAGGACAGGGAAAGGAATACTTTACCGATAATGTGTCGGTGTCCGGATTGACGTATTTCGGATATTACATACCGTTGTTTGATTTTGAAACGAACGAGACTGTCGGTATGGTTTTTGCCGGTATGAAGAAAGAGATCGTTGATTCTCAGATCAGACAGATCACTATGATCATAGTGATCCTGGCGGCAGTTCTTATGGTTTTCTGTACAGTACTGACTATTCTTATTGTAGGCAAGATGTCGAAGAGACTGAACGTCGGTGTGAGTGCTCTGGAAGAAGTTGCACAAGGTAAGCTTAACTTTAAGTTCGATGAGGAATCCTTAAGGCAGTCGGATGAAGTAGGTGAGATCTGTAGAGCGATCAAGAAGCTGGAAGAGAATCTCTCCGATATTATCAAGAACGTTATTGATGGAAGTAAGTCTCTGTTAGAGGCATCGGACAATATGCGCAACAGAACAAGCATTACGAGTGAGCATGTTGAGCAGATGGAGAAGGCAGTCAATGAGATCGCAATCGGTGCAGGATCTCAGGCAGAAGAGACGCAGAGTGCGACCGAGAATATTATTCTTATGGGTAATATGATCGAGGAGATGGCCGGTGAGCTGGATAATCTGAATCGTAAGGCTCAGCAGATGAAGGAAGGCGGTCAGACCGTTATTGAAGCGATCCGTGAGCTGCAGGAGAGCAATGCTAAGACGAGTGAGTCCATTGATATCATCTATGAGCAGACCAATGTTACGAACGAATCGGCACAGAAGATCAAAGAAGCTACAGCTCTTATCACTAACATTGCAGAAGAGACGAATCTGCTTTCACTGAATGCTTCGATCGAGGCGGCACGTGCAGGCGAGCAGGGTAGAGGTTTCGCAGTCGTTGCGGCACAGATCCAGAAACTTGCAGAGCAGTCCAATGAGTCGGCTAGGCAGATTGAGAGAATCATCCTGTCTCTGATCGAGGATTCTGATAAGTCTGTCGTGACCATGAATGAAGTCAAAGAGATGATGGAACAGCAGAGCCAGAACGTTACGAATACAAATGAGCAGGTTGCACAGTTGATCGATAACGTAGAGGAGTCCATCGGTGTGATCGATGAGGTATCCAACAGAACCGCGAAGGTTAACGAAGCAAGAAGCAGCGTTGTGGATACGGTACAGAATCTGTCGGCGATCGCAGAGGAGAATGCGGCAAGTACAGAGGAGACATCTGCTTCCGTTACTGAGATAAGCGGTATCATCAATGAGATCGCGGATGAAGCTTACGAGTTGAAGAATATTTCAAATCAGATGGATGAGACAATGTCCATGTTTGAATTATAATTTACCGTATGCAGAGATTTTAAGATATAAGATAAGAGTACACATCGATTGGTGTGTACTCTTTTTTGACATATTAGGAAATCACACTAACCTCTTAAACATTAGTCTGGCAGAACAATTTGGAAGTGCTGATAATCTTTGGAAGAGTTCCAGTTACCGCCCCAGGTAAAGCCATGAGAAGTAAAAAGTTTATAGCATAAGTCATTCTCATCTATCTTGTAAGGGAAATCCTGCGAACGATCGGCATAGATCTCGCTGCCCTTGGGAGAGATATAGGTCTCCCCGTCTCCGTTCTTATTGAACACTACGTAAGGGTTATAGAACGGATTGATATCGATGGCGCAGCCAAGCGCATGTTTGGACAGTGTGGTGGTACCGTCTACGACTCGGTAGTTAAAGCAGGATGTGTTGTTATCCAGCATGGAAAGCGTATCGTCTCCGCCATACTCATCTATAAGACGGATCTGTTCAATGCGATAATCATTTTGATACAGCTCGTAGAAGATTTCTACCATATCTTGTGCAATGGCCTTGTTGCAGATTAGCTCTCCTTCCTGAATGTTTCCATTGAAATCAACATAGAGAAGCCCCACGTAGTTCAGATCGTCATATGAGATGCTGCAGTCGGCCTCAGGGTAAGAGATACCAGTGATTCTGGCTTTGATGGTATCATTTATAGGTTCATAATAGAAGCCGTCCTGGTAAGTTGTGCGTTCGGAAATAGAAGTCATATCGTTGTTCTCCATATTTGATATTGCTGAATCCGGTTCTGGGCTGTCGGCAGCGTCAGAAACTGATGTCTCTGGAATATCATATGCAGGAGGGTTGTCAGAAGTCTCCCTGGCCACGGGGTCTTCTGTCATCATGTTTTCTGTCACTGTGTTTTCTGTTACCGTACTCTTGGGCTCTTCTTCGGCCATATCTTCGTCTGAGTGTTCGGTGGTATTTGCATCGCTATCTGCTGTTTCGGAAGAAGTACCGTAGGCAATTTCGGGATTATTGTCGGCATATTCCTGCAATGTCTCGGTACCTGTCAGGTATTGAGCCAGGAAGGCACATACCATGATAAAAAGTAAGAGAAAACCGAATGGCCGGGCTGCCTGACGAAGGAACTCCTTAAGGGTAGAAGGCGGCGTAGGTGTTGTAGAGTCAGAGGATGAGTTGTTTGTATGTGGATGTTTAGGCATATGCAATAACTCCTTACGTTTATTCCTGCGAGCAACGAGCCAAGTGGCTGCTTGCAGCAGGGTCTTTGATTTGAGTCCGCGAAGCGGTATAGAAGTAACAGTTCACGGCCTAACCGGCCGCAAACTGTAACGCATCCAGCCCATTCCAAGTCGCCTACGGCGAGGGGCTGGATACCTGAAACCGTAAAGTTATCGGCCGGATGCCCTCCAGCAGGGTGCAGGGCACCGTGAATAGTAACGAACTGTTACGTATAGAAAGTATACCATAAATGAAAGGCTTGTGCTTTTAAATATTTTCTAGTAAAATAGAACGGAAAGTTTTGGCGCTAATGGCAGACGGTGTGTACAGACTTAACTAACGGACATCGACCGTAGAATGCAATGAAGTGTCATGGCGGGTCTGTACTCAGGCAGTGTGGAGCACGGCGATCGGAGATGTAAGGATAAGAGGGAAAGATAACAGATGGGGATCATCAAGACGGACCGGTTGGTTTTTGAATATATCAGGCGTGACGAAGAAGGCAATGTAGAGGGCATTACCCGTGCAGTGGATGAGGTTGACCTGGATGTAAAGAAGGGTGAATTTGTTGCGATCCTGGGGCATAATGGGTCAGGAAAGTCTACACTGGCCAAGCATATCAACGCCATTCTCTATCCTACGGAAGGAAGCGTATGGGTAGACGGCATGGATACGAGGGAGGAGAAGGACCTGTGGAACATCAGGCAAGAGGCCGGCATGGTCTTTCAGAATCCGGATAATCAGATCATAGGGCAGGTCGTTGAAGAAGATGTGGGATTTGGGCCGGAGAATATGGGTGTTCCTACGGATGAGATCTGGGAGCGGGTGGAGGAGAGCCTGAAAGCAGTTGGTATGTATCAGTACCGGAAGTTTTCCCCCAATAAATTGTCCGGCGGACAGAAGCAAAGAGTTTCCATTGCGGGGGTGATAGCCATGCATCCGAAGTGCATCATCCTGGATGAGCCGACAGCGATGCTTGATCCGAACGGGCGCAGAGAAGTAGTGCGTGCCGTGCGCGCTCTGAATGATGTGGAAGGTATTACGGTGTTACTGATCACGCATTACATGGAAGAGATCATTCATGCGGATAAAGTTTTTGTCATGGATAAAGGTAAAGTTGCGATGCAGGGAACGCCGAGGGAAATATTTTCGCAAGTCGAGAAGTTGAAGCAGCTTCGATTGGATGTCCCACAGGTGACTTTGCTTGCCCATGAATTAAAGAAAAGCGGTGTTGATCTGCCGGCCGGTATTTTGACGGTAGAAGAATTGACGCAGGCGTTAGAGCATGCACAAAAGTACAGACATTAAGGTAATCTCTGAATCATTATCCACAGACAATGAGCTGGAAAGCTGATTGATGGGCGAAGGAGCAATATACCGTATTAATTAGGAAAAGTGTGAGTTTACAAAAAGCGCTCTGGCATGGAGGAAAGAATGTCGATCATATTGGATCATGTCAATTATATATATGGAAGTGATACGTCTCTTGCAGTTCATGCTTTGAAGGATATCAATCTTGTGATTCCGGATGGGCAGTTTATAGGACTGATCGGGCATACCGGTTCGGGTAAGTCTACGCTGGTACAACATCTCAACGGTTTGATCAAGCCGTCGAACGGCAACATATATTTTAACGGGGAAGATATACATGCGCAGGATTATAATAAGAAGAAACTGCGCAGTAAGGTGGGATTGGTGTTTCAGTATCCGGAACATCAGCTATTTGAGATTGATGTTTTTTCGGATGTCTGCTTTGGGCCGAAGAACCTTGGTCTGTCCAGACAGGAAACGGAACTGCGGGCTTATGCAGCTTTAAAGCAGGTTGGTCTGGAGGATGACTATTTCTATCAATCGCCCTTCGATCTGTCCGGCGGACAGAAGCGCAGAGTGGCGATCGCAGGAGTACTGGCTATGAAGCCGGAGATTCTTGTTCTGGATGAGCCTACGGCCGGATTGGATCCTAAGGGAAGAGATGAGATATTAGACCAGATCGCGAAGTTGAAAGAGGAAACGGGCATTACCGTTATTCTTGTATCGCATAGCATGGAAGATGTAGCCAAGTATGTAGAGCGCATCATTGTCATGAATCAGGGAGCGGTCATGCTTGATGATATACCAAGAGAAGTTTTTAAACATTACAAAGAATTGGAAGAGGTAGGTCTGGCGGCGCCACAGGTGACTTACATCATGCAGGCACTCAGTAAGAAAGGGATGCCGGTGCGGACCGACGTTACGACGATCGCTGAGGCGAAAGATGAGATTCTGCGTGTGCTTGGAAGCGGCCGCTGATCATAGCGTGAGAAAAACATTAACCAACTCTAAGGCAGCAAAGAACGCAGCCTAAGAGTTGCTAAATGTTTAAGAGAATGCCTGAAATACGGCATTCTCCTAGACAAACTTGTTTGTCTTTGGATTTTGAGATTCTGCAGAGCGGAATCATGAAGGTTAGCATGAGAGGAAGAGAATATGTTACGAGATATTACTTTGGGCCAGTATTATCAGACGGATTCCGTTATCCATAAATTGGACCCGCGGGTAAAATTGATAGCGACAATTTGTTTTATTATTTCACTTTTTATCGTCAAGAGTTGGATTGGCTATGCTATAGCGGCAGTTTTTCTGGCTGTATCGATCAAATTATCCAAGGTTCCTTTTAAATATATGATAAAAGGAATGAAGGCGATCGTTTTTATTTTGTTGATCACGGTGGTGTTTAATCTGTTCCTGACACCAGGGGAAGTGCTGGTATCAGTCTGGAAGATACGGATAACGAAAGAAGGCCTGCAGACGGCAGTGACGATGGCGGTAAGGTTATCCTTTTTGATCGTCGGATCTTCTATCATGACTCTGACGACGACACCGAACAGTCTGACGGATGCGATGGAGAAATTGATGAAGCCGCTCAAAGTATTTAAGGTTCCGGTGCATGAGGTGGCAATGATGATGTCGATCGCGCTGCGCTTTATACCGATCCTGTTGGAGGAGACGGATAAGATCATGAAGGCGCAGATTGCCAGAGGGGCCGATTTTGAAAGCGGTAATCTGATCAAGAAGGCGAAAGCTATGGTACCGCTTCTTGTTCCGCTGTTTATTTCGGCGTTCCGCAGGGCAAACGATCTGGCGATGGCGATGGAGGCCAGATGTTATCGGGGCGGTGAACATAGGACAAAGATGAAGCCGTTAAAATATGCGGGAAGGGATCGGATAGCTTACGGTGTGTTGGCAGCGTATTTTGCAGTATGTATTGTGATCGGGATTTATCTGTAGAACGGAAGTTGATCGTGCATGCCGATGCAGCGGGCGAATGAGAGGACGAGAACAGTCAGGCAGTCCGCCTTGAAAGGAAATGCTGTATATGAAAAGAGTTATGTTAACTATAGCCTATGACGGAACGAATTACCGCGGGTGGCAGGTGCAGCCGAATGGAGAGACGATCGAAGGCATCTTGAACAGATGCCTTTCTGAGCTTCTGGGAGAGGATGTGGCGGTGACCGGTGCGAGCCGGACAGACTCGGGGGTCCATGCCATGGGGAATGTCGCCGTATTTGATACGAAGACACCGATTCCTGCGGAGAAGATAGCCTATGCCCTGAACCGCAGACTGCCGGAGGATATCAGGGTACAGAGATCTGAGGAAGTTGACACTACATTTCATCCGCGGCATATTGCGAGCCGTAAGACGTACGAATATAGAATTTATTGTGCGCCATTCCCGATGCCAGTAAAGCGGCTGTACTCTCATTTTACTTACGTACCGATGGACGTAACACGGATGCAGAAAGCAGCGGCATACTTGGTGGGAGAGCATGACTTTAAGAGTTTTTGTAATACGGAAGCACAGGTGGAATCAACAGTGCGCCGGATCGAGTCCCTGCATGTGTCAGCTGAGGGACGTGAGATCGTGATCCGTGTGACCGGCAGAGGATTTCTGTATAATATGGTGAGGATCATTGCCGGAACATTGATGGAGGCAGGCAGAGGACATATTGAACCGGAGGCGGTTGAGCAGATCTTGGCAGCAAGGGACAGGCAGGCAGCGGGACCGACCGCGCCGGCCTGTGGACTTACTTTGATACAGATTGAGTATTTAGCCGATGAGCGGATCGTAGAATCAAAATCATGTTGATGCGCGTATGCATTAGCAGATAGCGGCTTGTCTTGTCTGGATTTATTTGGTATAATCTTGTTGATATCCGGTAAGTTTATAAATGCCGGATGGCGTAACGTAGAGACTATTATATTAAAGGAGAGAGACGATGAAAGGAAATATTGTTGTTGGTCAGTCCGGCGGCCCTACGGCCGTGATCAATTCTTCTGTAGCAGGCGTTTATGCTGCTGCCAAGAAGCTGGGTGTTAAGAAGATTTATGGTATGGTTCATGGTATCGAGGGATTCTTGGAAGACAGGATGATCGATCTGGGCGACTACCTGAATGACGAGACCGGAATCGAGCTGTTGAAGAGAACTCCTTCTGCATTCCTGGGTTCTTGCCGTTTTAAAATGCCGAAGATCGAAGGACACGAAGATGTATATGAGAAGGTATTCGAGATCATGGAGAAGCATGACATCGAGTGTCTGTTCTATGCAGGTGGTAATGATTCCATGGATACCGTTAAGATGCTGTCCGACTACGCAGCAGCACACAATAAGCCGCAGAGATTCATGGGTGTTCCGAAGACCATCGATAACGATCTGCCGGTGACAGACCACTGCCCCGGATACGGTTCCGCAGCGAAATATATCGCAACTTCCGTGAAAGAGATCATTCGTGACAACGAGTCCTTCGGCGCGAAGAAGCCTACCGTATGTATCGTGGAGATCATGGGCCGTAATGCTGGCTGGTTGACCGCAGCAGCAGCTCTGGCGAAGGGTGATGACTGCCAGGGATGTGATGCGATCTACCTTCCGGAGAGAGTATTCGACATCGATAAGTTCGTCGCTGACGTGAAGGAACTGGCAGCTACAAAGTCTTCCGTTGTGATCGCAGTATCCGAGGGCGTTAAGGTTGCAGACGGCAGATATGTATGTGAGATCGGCAGAGAAGTGGCAGTAGACGCATTCGGACACAAGCAGATGTCCGGTACGGCTGTTATGCTGGCAGACAAGATTGCTGCTGAGACAGGTCTTAAGACCCGTGCTGTTGAGTTCTCTACACTGCAGAGAGCAGCGACTCATCTGGCTTCCCTGACAGATATCAACGAGGCATTCCAGGTAGGTCATGACGCAGTTGTGGCGGCAGAGGAAGGCAAGACAGGTATGATGATCACGCTGGATAGAAACGGTGACGATCCTTACCAGTGCGGCACAAGCGCATATGATATCCATGCGATCGCTAACGTAGAGAGAAACGTTCCTGACGAGTGGATCACAGAGGACGGCAAGGGCCTGACAGAAGGCTATGAGAAATATGCAAGACCGCTGATCATGGGCGAGTTGCAGCCGCTGTTTGTGAACGGTCTGCCGAGACATCTGGTACGCAAATAATAAGATATTAAAGAGATAAAGAATACAAGTGGGTGAGCTCAGGCTGCAAAATAAGCAGCGGGGCTCATTTGCGTTATGTCTGGGAGAATGCAGAGAATACTAGAAATGGCCGGAAAGTGTGATGGAGCAGTGGTATTTCTGAAAAGAGTGTTTACAAAACCGCTCTTTTGTTGTATGATGATTTCGGAAAACGATTTCCGGAAAACCTTTTCCGTAGAATATACAGAAGTTCAGGCAGGACATGGGGAGGCATACGCATTAAAGTACAATCTCCGGAATGCACACCGTTTTCAGAATGGATGAAGCATGGTATCGATCAAAGATGTGGCGAAGCATGCGGGTGTAGCGATCTCCACGGTATCCAAGGTGTTGAATGACTACCCGAATGTCAGCGAAGAGACGAAGAAGAAAGTTAATCAGGCAGTAAAAGAACTGAATTTTGTGCCCAATTCGGTGGCGGCGGCATTGTCATCGAAGCAGTCCGGGAGAGTGGCGATCCTTTTGAACTTAAGCAACGCGTCACAGGCGGTGGATGAGATCAACATGCAATACATGTCGGGAACCATCGGGCGGGCCGTGGAACTGAATCTGGATGTTATCACCATATTTTACTCCATGTTGCAGAATAAGAACCTGGAAGAGGTGATACGCTATTTACAGGTGCAGAGTATCACGGGGCTTATCATATTCGGGATGTCAAAGGAAGATAAGGTGCTGCATAAACTGATAGCAGCGCAGGTCTTTAAGATCGTACTGGTAGATGCCCCGATGGTGAACGTGACGACTTCCAGTGTCTGGATCGATCAGGAACAGGCGCAGTATGATGTGGCGAAGAAGACGGTATTGGAGAATCAGGGAAAGAGTATTCTTTATCTGACGGGGAAGAAGAACGGTTATGTGACGGACGAGAGACTTAAGGGGATCAGGCGGCTGGCAGGGGAACTGTCGCTGTCACTGCTTGTTCGTAACGGAGAGTTTTCCGAGCTGCAGGCGAGAAAGCACACCTTTAAGTATGCGAAGAAGAAGGACGTGGTGGTATGTGCCTCCGACCTGATGGCGATCGGGGCGATGAAGGCATTGATCGAGATGGATATTTTTCGGCCGGTGTGTGGCTTTGACGGCATTGTTCTGATGGGCTATGCAGGGAAGCAGATGAACACCGTGCGCCAGAACTTTAAGCGGATCGCTGCTGAGGCCGTGACGGAATTGAAACGTCTGATCGACGGGGGCATAGGGCAGCAGATCGTGTTGGACTATGAGCTGGTCCGCATGAAATATATGGATATCATATGCTGAGCAGACGGCGCATTCTGACAGAATGCAGAGCAGAGACAGCAATGTAATACAGCAATAGAAGAAAGGTGCAATAAAATTTTACCATAAAGTATACAAATACAGTAACAGCGGTAACAGTAATAACAATATAAGCAAACAGGAGGTATGATCATGGCGCAGGCAAGCAACCTGACAAGAGACGTTTTGGTCTTGAATCTGGAAAAGGAACTGGAGGCACAGACAAAAGAGAGCTGTGGTAAGAGTGTGGCGGAATGCAGCAACACGGAGCTTTACTATAGTCTTTTGCAGCTGTCGAAGAAACTGATGGAGGTATCGGAGCGTATCGAAGGGCCGAAGAAAATCTATTATATTTCTGCGGAATTTCTGATCGGTAAGTTATTGTCTAACAATCTGATCAATCTGGGAATTTATGATAAGCTGAATGATATTCTGGCAAAGAATGGCAAGGTCTTAAGCGAAATCGAGGAAGTTGAGCCGGAACCGTCGCTGGGTAACGGTGGCCTCGGACGTCTGGCAGCTTGTTTCCTGGACTCCATTGCCACCCTGGGACTTCCCGGGGAAGGAATCGGCCTGAACTATCACTTCGGCCTTTTCAAGCAGGTATTCAAGGACAGACTGCAGACGGCGGAGCCCAATGACTGGATCGAAGCACAGTCCTGGCTGACGAAGACGGATACTTCCTTCGAGGTCTCGTTCGGAGACAGGAAGGTGACTTCCAGATTGTATGATATCGATGTGGTTGGATATGACAATGGTGTGAATAAATTGAGACTCTTTGACATCGAGAGTGTGGACGAGAGCATTGTAAAGGAAGGCATTGATTTTGACAAGGAAGATATCGAGAAGAACCTGACATTGTTCTTGTATCCCGATGATTCCGACGAGGCCGGCAATCTGCTGCGTATCTATCAGCAGTACTTTATGGTGAGCAATGCGGCGCAGCTTATTTTAAAAGAGATGAAGGAAAGGCAGTATGACCTGCGCAGACTGTATGAGCATGCGGTGATCCAGATCAATGACACCCATCCGACGATGGTGATTCCGGAGCTGATCAGGATTCTTGTAAATGATAAAGCGCTTACCATGGATGAGGCCATCGATGTGGTCAGCAAGACCTGTGCTTATACGAACCACACCATTCTTGCGGAGGCACTGGAGAAATGGCCGCTTAAGTACCTGGAGAAGGTAGTGCCGCAGCTTGTGCCGATCATCAAGGAGCTGGATAAGCGGGTGGCGAAGCAGTATAAGGATCCGAAGGTGCAGATCATCGATAAGGATGACAGAGTGCACATGGCGCATATCGACATTCATTACGGGTTCTCGGTAAACGGTGTGGCGGCGATCCATACGGAGATCCTGAAGGATACCGAACTGAATGCCTTTTATAAGATATATCCGGAAAAGTTCAACAATAAGACCAACGGCATCACGTTCAGAAGATGGCTGCTGTCCTGTAACCATGAGCTGGCGACCTTCCTGTCCGAGACCATCGGTGACGGCTACAAGAAGGATGCGGATAAGCTGGAGCAGCTACTGGCCTATAAGGATGACGAGGCAGTGCTGAACCGGATCGCAGAGATCAAGATGAACCGCAAGAAGGATCTGGCGGCTTATGTGAAAGAAGTGGAGGGCATCACGCTGAATCCGGATTCCATCTTCGATCTGCAGAGCAAGCGTATGCATGAGTATAAGCGGCAGCAGATGAACGCGCTCTACATCATTCACAAGTATCTGGAGATCAAGGCAGGGAAGAAACCGACAAGGCCGATGACCTTTATCTTCGGTGCGAAAGCGGCTCCGGCCTATATCATCGCTCAGGATATCATCCACCTGCTGCTGGTACTGCAGGAGATCGTCAACAACGATCCGGACGTAAGCCCGTACATGACGGTGTTGATGGTGGAGAACTACAACGTGGCATATGCGGAGAAGATGATTCCGGCCTGCGACATCTCCGAGCAGATCTCTCTTGCTTCCAAGGAAGCGTCCGGTACGGGTAACATGAAGTATATGCTGAACGGGGCAGTGACGCTTGGCACATCAGACGGCGCGAATGTGGAGATCCATGAGCTGGTGGGTGACGAGAATATCTATATCTTCGGTGAGAAGTCGGAGACAGTCATCAAACATTATGAGAAAGCAGACTATGTCTCCATGGACTATTATAAGAAGAGCCCGGTGATCAAGGAAGCAGTGGACTTCATCGTCGGCAAGCAGGCGCTGAAGGCGGGCCATAAGAAGAATCTGGAGAGACTGTATAAGGAGCTGTTGAACAAAGACTGGTTCATGACGCTGCTGGATCTGGAAGACTATATCAAGGTGAAGGATCAGATGATGGAAGATTACGAGGATCAGGCAAAGTGGCGCAGGATGATGCTTGTTAACATCGCCAAGGCGGGATTCTTCTCTTCCGACAGGACGATCGAGGAGTATAACAGAGATATCTGGAAGTTAAGATAAGAATATATGTTATTTTGTAATGAGAAAGGGCAGGACATTTTACAGGATGTTCTGCCCCTTTCTTATCTTTGAGATTGGCGCAAATGAATTTAACGACATTAAAAATTTCGTTTACCATAGTCTGTTTACATTTTGTTGCTTTTTTTATGATTAAAATATGGTAAAGTAAAATATATGTGCACTGGTGTGGAGACGGCAGTGTTTTCAGTGTGTGAATGGGGAAGGCTGTGGCAAAATGGGAAGGAAAGCGGGAAATACCATGAAGATTTTAGTGATAGAGGATGACGTTGTAATATCGGAACTGATCTGCATGAATCTGGAAGCGGCCGGCTATGAGCCGCTTCCTGCTTTTGACGGCATAAGTGCACAGCAGGGGATACAGAACGGGACATTTGGCGATGTGGCGCTGGCTCTGGTGGATGTGATGCTGCCGGGAAAGGACGGGTTTGCGCTGATGGAGGATCTGCAGGCGGCCAAGATCCCGGTCATCTATCTGACGGCCAAGGATGACGTTCTTTCCAAGGTGCACGGCTTAAAGAGCGGGGCAGAGGACTACATCGTCAAACCCTTTGAGATCTTGGAGCTATTGGTGCGGATGGAAAAGGTGCTGAAGCGGACCGGGCGCGGCAGGGAGAAGATTCGGGTGCGGGATGTGGTGATCGACCTTAAAGAGCACAGTGTGACGAAGGCAGGAGAGCAGGTGAATTTAAAACCGATGGAGTACGGGCTGCTTGTGACACTGGCGGAGGCTAAGAATGTGGCGTTCAGCAGAGAAGAACTGTTAAACAGGCTCTGGGGTACGGATTATGTGGGGGAGACGAGGACGGTGGATGTGCATATCGGGCAGCTGCGGAAGAAGCTGGATTTCCATGATGTGATCCGCACGGTCTCCAAGACCGGTTATCGATTGGAGGATCAGGATTAGATGAAACTGCGGATGAAAGTATCTTTGATCACGGCGGTGACATTGCTTGTGGGCAGTCTTGTGTCGGGTACGGCGGTCATCTACCGCTCCGCCGCCTATAGCAGGGAAAAGACGATGGAGAGTGGCAGACAGCAGACAGAAGCTGCAGCCTATGCAGTGGGGAAAGAACTGGAATATGAGATGATGGAACATTTTACGGATACCACACTTGCGTCCTACTATGACTATGTGCTTCAAAAATACGGCGCCTCTCGTTATATCCTGGTGGAGGGAGGAGAGGTGGTCTGCAACCGGACAGCCTATGAGGTGAAAGATCCTGCGGATGTGCGGTGGGCACAGCGCAGCGTCATACAGAAGAGTAAAGACAGGTATCTTCTGCTTGTCGGTAGAAGGGTTCCTGCTTCGGGCAGCAGGGAATATAAACTGATATCGATCCAGGATATTACGACGTTGTATGAGGATGTTTACAGACAGAGTCTGTTGTGCTTCGGCATCTGCGGCAGTGTGGCATTTGTGGCCGCGCTGTTGGTCTTTATGGCGGTAGGGCATATTCTGTCTCCGCTGCGGGAGTTGCAGCAGGCTGCGCGGGATATCAGCGGAGGCAGTCTGGAACGGCGCGCGGGCGTACGGTCACGGGATGAGATCGGGATGCTGGCGCGTTCTTTTAATGAGATGGCGGAGCAGATAGAGAGGCAGGTGGCAGCGCTTTCCGAGGAGTCGGAGAGACGCAGGCAGATGTTGGGCAGTTTGACTCATGAGCTGAAAACGCCTATGACGTCTATTATGGGGTATGCCGATTCCCTGCTCCATGTCAAGCTGCGGGAAGAACAGAAGGAGCGGGCGCTCAGCCATATCTATGAGGAGTGCGGCAGGCTGGGGAGGCTTAGCAGCAAGCTGATGTACCTGCTGGGCATGTACGACAATGACAGCATCCGGTTGGAGGAAGTTGTGGTACAGGAGTTGTTTGACCATGTGGCCAGGGCGGAGGAAATGCATTTGCAGGAAAAAGGAATGACGCTGCGCTGCACTTGTGAGATGGGCATAAGGAGGATGGACAGGGATCTGTTCGGAAGCCTGCTGCGTAATCTGATCGACAACGGGATCAAGGCCAGCCGGGAGGGCGACACGATCGTAATGACGGCATCAGGAGACCAGATCACGGTGCAGGATCAGGGATGCGGCATCCCTGAACAGGAAATCTCGAAGGTGACGGAGGCATTCTATATGGTGGATAAGGCCAGAAGCCGCCGGGAAGGCGGAAGCGGGCTGGGACTGGCACTCTGTGAGCGTATCGCTCGGCTGCATGGGGCGGAACTTAAGATTGAGAGTGTGGTCGGAGAGGGGACGACGGTCAGGATCGTGTTTTACAAAACGTTTACCAATTGTTGAATACCTTTTACAGGGCATGGATATATGATGAAGGGGAAAGGAGAGGTAGCACAAAGAATGCTAAATGTAGAGGAGCGGAAGACAGGAAGGAGTCGGACAAATGCGTGAAAAGGGTAGGATAAAAAGCAAGGGAAACAGAAAGATGGTAAACGTAGACATGGCAAACGGAAACAGGACGATCGGAAACGCAGCAAAAAGAATAGCGATCCTGGGAATCTGCGGTTGTGTGTTGGCGGGATGCGGTGACGGGATGCAGACGGAGGAAGAGCTGGTGACTCCCGTGGAGCAGGCTAAGGAGGACAAAGCAGTGCCGGAGGTGGCGGGGAATGCAGCTTCGGCAGGGGATGTGGCCGGGCAGGTGCAGGCGCCGGAACGGTATCAGTGGGAAGGCGGTTTGGATGCGGTCAGCGTGCAGGCGGATGCGATGGTGGAGATACCGGATGTGGCGGGGATCCGGACGAAGAAAGTAACAGGGCGTGCGTTTATACAGGAGGATTATGACAGAGTCAATCAGGCGCTGCTTGGAGGCGGCAAGCTGTGGGACAGGGATTATCAGGCAATGACGGACAGTAATGGATTTACGGCGTCAGAACTGGAAGAGGCCTTACGACGGTTGGAGGCGATAAAGGAGAACGGTACCAAGGGGAACATACTTTACGGAGGTAAGGCGGAGACTTTGGATCAGCAGATCGTCATCTATCGCGATATGCTGGAAAAAGCGCCCAAGGAACCGGTACTCATGGATATTCCCGCGATTGTTAACTTCGATGAGAACTTGGGGGAGGGCGCGGAGGAAAACTATCTGCACGGTATGGTCACGGTAGACGGAAAGGAGTATAGTGTCGTTGTGGACAACAGTCTCTTGACGGGTGAGATCAGACATGCGGTTTTTTCAGTGGGACAAAAGGCAGCCAATGGTTCCTGGAACTGGTTGATGTCGGATCCTACAAAGCGTGATGAATATCCCGGGGAGCTGGGCGTCGAGGAGGAGCTGGCAGTCATGCTGGAAGGGCTGCAGCTGCAGCCGGATTCTGTGGTAGAAGAGACACGGATGAAACTTAAGGAAATGGGAATGGAGGAGTATGCGCCCTATGGCGGAGAGTACAGCTATATCCTCGCGCTGACGGAAGATGAGAGAAATGTGATCAAACAAGTGGGGTATCAGGTCCACTGCAGCAGAGTGGAAGACGGTGTTCCGGTACTCTATATGCATGAGGATGGCAGCAGGCCGGGGGATGCCCTCGTCTGGTGGCCGGCAGAGGAGATGAGTTTTGTATATACGGGAGAGGGGCTTATCTCTTTTGAATGGGTCAATCCATGGGTGCTGGAAGAATTGTCGGCGGAACCGGTGTTTCTCCTGCCTTTTACGGAGATCGCGGATATTTTTCAGGAGATGATCATCAAAAAAAGCCTGGACGAATTTGGCGAAGAGGGAGACCGGACAGAGATTCAGGTGTCCGGTGTGCGGCTCGGGTATATGCTATTGCAGGATACGGGTGTGGAGCAGATGACAGGAACGCTGGTGCCGGTCTGGAACTTTACGGGAAGGAAGATCGGCAAGAATGCGGCAGGTGAGATGAAGTATGTCATCGAGAATGAGTATGAGAGCCTGTTGACCATCAATGCCATGGACGGGACGATCGTGGAATAGGGAGTGAACGCATGCAGTGAAAGCGACCCGCCGCAGTTAAAAAAGCCTGCAGGCGGGTCGCACTGTTAAGCTACGCTTACTTTTTGATCAGTACAAAAGCTTCATAAGCTTTCAAGGTCATTTTCGGCTTGTCATAGCCATTCGCCATGTTGGCGATCAGACAGGGCGCGCCCACAAATTCCTCCGGAACGGTAAAGGCGGTCTCATGGTCGCAGA
>CAMWLJ010000068.1 GCA_947175055.1 uncultured Lachnospiraceae bacterium
CCTACACAGTTTCATTTATGGTGGTGTCAAGCGTGTGGACATGGGAGTTTAGTTACTTTTCACGGACAATATCACCTAAATTCTCATGAAAAGACCGGTCACACATGCAGGAAAATCCTTTTTATTGGAAAAACTCATGATGCCCATACGCAAACAATCTTGTCAAATGACGGTCGAACCACTGCATCCTGTCGGAATCCACCTTTTCTCTTGCACAGAAATACAGTGCTCCCTGCGAGATGTCTTCGCCGTACAAAGCTCTCTCCACCGCAGCCATCGTATCGTCACTGACCTGAACGCTCTGAAACCTTCCATCCACAGTCGGTGAAAACTGAGCAACGCCCTGCTCCCGCTGCATCACGACTTCCAGTACAGTATCCGGAAATTTATCACTGTTCACTCTGTTCAGAACTACGTTGGCTACCAGAAGTTTCCCCTCCTGATCCTCTCCGCCAGCCTCTGCTTCCACGATACGATGAAGGGCATCCAGATCCTTGTCCGACAATTGATACTTCATCGTCTGCTCCAGCACTTCGTAGTCCACGACTCTTTGTCCGGACGAAACCGTAGAGATCATCTCAAAAAAGCTCCTTTTATCTTCCGTCATGCTCTCACTCAAATATTCCATCTGAAAAGCAGGCTTGGCCGCAATCCGATTGATCTTAAGTTCCCTGGCACATACACACGAAGAGACAAGCACCATACCCGCCAGAATAAATCTTGTTATATATTCCCTGTACATTTTTTCCTCCATGCCTTAAATCCGCGTCCCTATCCATGACAGACTCTGCGCAGACACCACATACTTTCACGACAATCCTAAATGTTACAAAAATTTGATGAATTTGAAATTGTTATTAACAATCTTTAATATTTTATACAGGAAATAGGAAAAATATTTCTGAATTTGTTTTTTTTCTCAAAAATGGTACAATTATAACAAAGGAGGCAGACCAATGGAACAGCAGCTACCCGGCGTTTATACGGCAAAACGTAAGGACCGGACCGTATATTACCGCTCCTCATTAACTTATCGCAATAAACACATCAGTCTGGGCAGTTACGACAATCCACACGAGGCCCATCAGGCATATATGTTGGCCGGAAAACTGCTCAAAGACAGTTCTATTTCTCTGAGCAGCTACAAAAGCGACTCTGCTTTACCCTTTTCCAAGTGGGTCAGTCTGCTCAATTTTCGGGACAATTCCATCTACTTTGCCACACCAATCTACATTCGTCCCCGATTCTTTTATTACTATTTTACATTAACGGATTTCTTTATTTTCGATCTGGATGACCTGTTCTACTACTCCTCCCGGAAGATCTCCCGCAGGGGCGGCCACTATTTCGTGGCAGACTATGGTATGCAGGTTAACATCATGAGCCGCTACGGCATCAAAAATTTTGCCGTAGCGGGCCGGGATTATCGTTTTATCAATGGGAACAGCCAGGACATGCGCTATGAGAATATAGAGATCATCAACCGCTATAACGGGGTACAGGCTATAACGGATAAAGGTTCTCTGCGCTACCAGGTTAAAATACATGTAAAGGGAAATCTAAACGTAGGAATCTACGATTCGGAAGAAGAAGCCGCGATTGCCTATAACAAAGCCATCGACCACCTCAAAAAAGCCGGCGTAAGCAAGGCTTACATCCCCAATTATATGGAAGGAATGTCTCCTGCCGCTTACGCCGACTTATATGATACTGTTAAGATCTCTCACAAGATCACTGATTACCGTTGCGAATAACCCACAAAGCTGATATTCAGATTGGCATCCCCGGTCACACCGTTCACAACACCTTCGGTGGAATACTGCCACATGGTAAACTGATACGGATAGTCCGGCAGCTCCTGTTCCTGCACAAGCCACACATCATAACTCTGCAGCCTGGCAAGATCGATCTCCTTGAGCAGCCATTCCTTATCTCCATAGAGCATGGGAACATATCCTGCAGCCTTCACACTTTCCAGAAAAGAAGTCGCGATATTTGTCTTCTCGTCCTTAGTCAGACTATCTATTCTCGCCGTATCATTGGCCACAAATTCCATGTCAAAAGCTATCGGGTATTTAACGCTTGCCCTGTATGACTCCAGATTCTGGATCACGAAATTCACTTCCTGAAGCGCCTCTTCCTGGGAGATAGCCTGCGAATAGAAATAGACACCAATATCCAGACCGGCAGCCGCAGCCCCCTCAATATTCTTCTTGAAATTCTCATCCAGGGAGATCTGTCCGGTACTGTATCCGCGGCCGCCCAGACGAATCATCACATAATCCACCCCTGCTGCCTTCATGCTGTTAAAATTTACATCCCCATTCTGCTTGGAAAGATCTACGCCAACATAGGAAATCTTCTTTCCGTTTTCCATATAGCGTCTCAGACCGGCCTTCTCCTCCAGGTTCGTAAAATCATAAGTGTTTTTCTTAAGGTACGGATTGAGCATCACCCATTCTTCCGTCCCGTCCCGGTTCGTGACCTGCGTATGCCTGCCGTCCGTCGCCGGATCGTTCTTCGCCTGTTCCTGCTCCTCCTTCTTGCTCAATTCCTGCCGTTCTTTCTCTTCTTCCTCCACCCGTTTTGCTTTTTCTGCATAAGTGGATCTCTCAGGCTTCGCCGTCTCCTCCCGGAAGTTCCCAGTCTCCGTCTCCGCTTCTTCCTCCACCGGATACATATCCCAGAAATCCAGATCCTCGGCACGCAGTTTCTTCTCCGGTTCCTCCGTCAGCTGTGCCTCAGATTCTGCAGCTGCCATCTCTTCCTTCTGCTGCATCTCTTTCAAGTAATCACTGCCTCTGTTCTTGCCGTCATTGCTCTTCAATACGGCAAACAAAAGAAGCAGCACAAACGCAGAAACCCCGACTACCATATAGACGACAGGAAGACCTGTTCCTACAGGTTCGTCTTCTCCCGGTAACTTCATATGAAAACCTCCTTATACCTGCACTTCTCCTGCCAGAACCTTCTTATAATCCTCCAGGTTCTTCTGCAGCAGAGCCGGTGTGTCTAATCCGTACGGACATTTGCTCTTACACTGACCGCAGTGAATGCAGTTCTCGATCTTCATCATCTTCTGCTGTCCTTCCGGACTCAAATGGCCCGCAGACGGAGAACGCCGCAAAAGCAGAGACATTCTTGCACAGTTATTAATCTCGATTCCCGCCGGACAGGGCATACAGTAACCGCAGCCCCTGCAGAAGTCACCGAGAAGTTCCTCTCTGTCATGGCGGATCACCTCTGCAAGCTCCTCAGTCATAACAGGCGGTTCCTGAATATAAGAAAGAAATTCATCCAACTCAGACTCTCTCTGCACACCCCAGATTGGAAGCACATTGTCGTATTGTGCCAGATAAGCATATGCCGCCGCCGAATTATTGATCAGCCCACCGGACAATGCCTTCATGGCAATAAATCCCATATTTTCTTTCTGGCATTTCTCGACCAGTTCGATGTCTTTATGAGTCGCAAGATAGCAGAAAGGGAACTGCAGTGTCTCATACAGGCCACTGTCCACTGCCTCATGCGCTACTGCCAGACGGTGATTCGTGATACCGATATGCCGAATCTTTCCCTGCGCCTTAGCCTCCATGGCCGCATCATACAGTCCGCTGTCATCTCCAGGCTTCGGACAGAATGCCGGATTGTGGAACTGGTACAGATCGATATATTCTGTCTGTAGCTCCTGCAAGCTGGTCTCCAGATCCTTCCGGAAATCTTCTGCATTCTGCGCCCCGGTCTTGGTCGCAATATATATTTTATCACGCATCTTTGCAAAGGCCAGCCCAATCTTATGCTCGCTGTCCGTATACCACCTTGCCGTATCGAAAAAGGTGATACCGTTATTATATGCTCTTCGCAGCAGATTTACCGCCTCTTCATCGGAAATTCTCTGAATTGGCAATGCGCCGAATCCATTCTTGTTCGCTGTGATCCCAGTCTTGCCAAGTGTCACTGTACTCATTCTATCAAACCTCTCCTTCTCTTTGTCAGCTGCTCTTCGCCTGATCGACACCAATACACGGCAGATCTCACCGACCGCAAGTATGTCAAACGATCACCTTCTTCGGGCACTTCTCCTTACAGGTACCACAGCCCGTACATTTATCCTGATCTATGATAGCATGAAAATCTTCGATCGTTATCGCATCTACAGGACAGTTCCGCTTACATAGCTGGCACGCGATGCAGCCCACGTCACAGGCTTTGATCGTAGCCGGCCCCTTTTCCCTGGAACTACATGCCACCACATGCTTCGCGTCATACGGGATCAGTGTGATCAGATTCTTCGGGCATACAGCAATACATTTGCCACAGGCCTTACACGCCTCCTTATCCACTACCGCCACGCCGTTGACCACATGGATCGCATCAAACGGACATACCTTGACGCAGCTCCCAAATCCCAGACACCCGTCATTACAGGTTTTCGGCCCGCCGTTTGGCACGAAAGACAACATGCGGCAATCTTCAATGCCGCTGTAATCGTAGTCCATCCTTGTGCGCTCCCTGTCACCCTGACATCGCACAAACGCTACCTGACGTACGGTGTCGCCTGCCTCAACTCCCATGATCTGTGCGATCTGTTGCCCGACCTTCTCGCCGCCCACCGGGCAGGCGTTGACCGGTGCCTCGCCCTTAGCGATCGCTGCCGCCAATCCGGAACAACCCGCATATCCGCATCCACCGCAATTATTCCCCGGGAGAACCCCCAGCACGGCTTCCTCTTTCTCATCTACCTCTACTTTAAATTTGATACCGGCAACTCCCAGAAACAATCCGACAAACAATCCGACTGCTCCCACGACCGCTGTTGCCATTAAGATTCCGGTCATACTCATACTCTGCCATCCCTTCTTTATCAGCACAGTTTTTCATAACTATTACTGCCCTAATGAATATTATAACAAACCCGAAAAGCCACAGAAAGCGATCGCCATCAGTCCTGCCGTAACAAGGACGATCGGCATTCCCTGAAAAGATTCCGGTATATCATTATATTTTAACTTCTCCCGGATACCTGCCAGGATCACGATAGAAATCGTAAATCCGACCGCTGTCGCAAATCCATTCACGATGCCGGTCAAAATACCGTAATCCTTCTGCACATTGGTAAGCGCTACACCGAGCACGGCACAGTTTGTCGTGATCAGCGGCAAATAAACTCCTAATGACTGGTACAGAGCCGGAATGAATTTCTTAAGAAACATTTCCACAAACTGCACCAACGCCGCAATTACAAGAATGAACACGATCGTCTGCAGGTAGGTAATGTCCAAAGGCTTTAAAATATATTGATAGATCGCCCCCGCCACGGCAGAAGCCAGCGTAATAACGAAGATGACTGCCACTCCCATACCCGTTGCAGTATCTGTCTTCTTCGATACGCCAAGGAACGGGCATAACCCCAGAAACTGACTCAAAACAACGTTATTCACCAAAGAGGATGCAATTAAAATTACCAGCAGATCCTTAACCATTCTTCTCCCCCTCCTTCATCTGTCCGCCGCTCGTACCGCCTGCCTTCTCGCCATATAGCCCGTGCGCACAGCCGGTATCGGAACAGTTCATGCAGTCATTGCCACATCCGGACTGTATCTTAGACATATCCTTACCTTTCTTCTCCCCGTTGATCTTCACCTTATTCTGAATCGCAGTCAAAATTGCCAGCACAAAGAATGCTCCCGGCGCCATGATAAAAATACTGACAGGTACAAAGCTTTCCGGCATCACACGAATACCAAAGATCTCTCCTGCACCCAGAAGCTCACGGACCGCACCGATACAGGTCAATGCCACTGAAAATCCAAGTCCCATACCGATCCCGTCAAATAATGACGGCAGCACCGGATTCTTATAGGCATAGGCCTCCGCGCGCCCCAAGATGATACAGTTTACAACGATCAGCGGAATATAAAGTCCCAATGAATCATACAGGAACGGAATATATCCCTGCAGCAGCAGCTCCACCACTGTAACAAAGGATGCAATGATAACAATAAACGCAGGGATACGCACCTTATCCGGTATGATATTGCGCAGCAAAGAGATGAATACATTGCTGAGCGCAAGCACTGCCATGGTGGTAAGCCCCATACCCAGACCATTGACCGCCGATGTGGTGACCGCCAGTGTCGGACACATACCAAGCATCAGTACAAAGGTCGGGTTCTCCTTCACAATACCGTTTACAAGACGTTCTTTTGCACTATTCATTCTCACTACCCCCTCCCAACTCTGTCTGGAAATAGTAAAGCCCTGCATTGACTCCATTAGTCACTGCATTCGTCGTAATGGTAGCACCGGAAATCGCATCGATCTGATTCTCCGATGTCGCCCCACTCTTCGTATATTCAAACTTATCTGTCTGTTTTCCGGCAAACTGCGGTTTCAAAACATCTTCCGCACGCATACCAAGGCCGGCTGTCTCCGCAATATCCAGGATCGACATACCGTTCACCGTACCGTCCAGACGCACACCAACCGCAAACTGGATATCGCCTCCGTATCCCTCTTTCGTCGTCACGGTGATCACGTATCCCAACAGACTGCCGGAAGCATCCAGAGCACTCATTACTTCATCAATATGCTCCTGACCGTATCCCTCTGCCTCCCACATGGCGGCATCCGGCTGCCCTACCTCTACCGGCTCAAATGAAGCAGCATCCTGAAACACTTCCTGACATGCCTCCTGCTTCTTCTTCGCCGTCTGTTCGGCAATAGGATCTTTCGTGATCTGATATACAAATCCCAAGATCAAACCCGCCACCAATGTGATCACAAGCATGATACCTGTATTCTTCATCATTTCTTTCATTTTCGCACGCCTCCTTTACCAAATGCTGTCGGAAGAGTGATCTTCTCGATAAGCGGTACCAGCAGGTTGCCGATAATGATCGCATAGGATACCCCTTCGGAAGATGGTCCGAAAATACGGAAAATACCCGTCAGGATGCCCAGTAAGATACCGAACAGATACTGTCCGTTCTTCGTGATCGGTCTTGTCACATAGTCTGTTGCCATAAAGAATGCACCCAGCATCAATCCGCCGCCGGCCAAATGCGCCGAAATATAGGCCCAGTCAAATCCGTGTCCGCCGAATAAGCTGATAAAGATCACAAACCCCACTATGTAACTTCCGGGAATGCGCAGATCGATGACACCCATCAGGATCAGAATGCAGGCACCGATCACGATCGCGATCATGGATGTCTCTCCGATCGTTCCCGCTGTCCTTCCGATCACCATATCCAAAATATCGACTGCCTCTCCACTTTTTAAGTTAGCTAATGGCGTTGCCCCTGCATAGGCATCGCAGTCAAAGTTTGTCATGATCGAGGTAAAAGAGATCAGCAGAAAGCATCTGCCTCCCAGCGCCGGATTCATGAAATTCTGTCCCAGACCACCAAACAGCATCTTCACCACCAGGATCGCGAACACACCACCCACGACTCCGATCCACCATGGTGCCGAAACCGGCAGGTTCATGGCCAGCAGCAGTCCTGTCACCACCGCCGAATAATCTCCTATCGTTACTTTTCTCTTACATATTTTCTCAAAAATAAATTCCGTCAGCACTGTGGATGCCACTGTCACCAGAATCAAGATCAATGCATCCAGTCCGAAATTATAGATTCCAAATCCTGCAGCAGGAAGAAGCGCGATCACTACTGTCAGCATGATATTGCTCGTGTCGGTCTTGGATCTGACATGCGGATTTGACGATACTTTCATTAAGTCGCTCATCTCTTAGTTATGTACTCCTTTCTTCCTTACTTCTTTTTCTTCTTGGCAAGCTGCATCTTACGCATGGATTTGATTGACTGCGTCAGAGAACGCTTCGCCGGACAGACAAAACTGCAGCAGCCACACTCACAGCACTCCATTCCATCGTAGGCAAGGAATTCTTCCTCGTCATAGTGCTCTGCAAAATCCGCCAGCTTACTGGGCACGAGACGACTGGGACATGCCTCCACACAGCGCCCACAATTAATGCATGCACTCGGCTCCATCCGTGACACGTCATCCTCGGTCAGACACAGAAGCGCCGATGCCGTCTTCGTCGTCGGCACATTCAAGTCAAAAATTCCGAATCCCATCATCGGTCCGCCGGAAATAATCTTCACCGGCTCCTGTTTAAACCCGCCCGCTTCCTCGATCAGCTCATGGTAGTTCGTGCCGATCCGTACAATAAAATTCCGCGGATCGGCCACCGCATCACCAGTCACGGTCACGATACGGTTCATCAATGGTTTGCCTTCATAGACCGCATGATATACGGCCACGATCGTATCCACATTGTTGACCACACACCCTGCATCTGCCGGCAGCATCGAGGAATTGATCGATCTGCCGGTCGTCGCATAGATGATCTGTCTCTCAGCTCCTTGGGGATATTTGGTTCTCAGCTCTTTGACACTGATACGCAATTCGTCCTTCGTCAGGTTCTTCAAAAGCTCTATGCAGTCCGGCTTATTGTCTTCCACCGCAAGTATGGCCCTGGCGTTCTCAAACAGCTTCAGATAGACTCTGATCCCGTCCACCAGTTTCTCCGGTTCTTCCAGCATCCTTCTGTAGTCAGAAGTCAGATACGGTTCACACTCGGCACAGTTAGCAATCACATACTCTATCTTCTCCGGCTCCTTGGGTGAGAGCTTGATATGAGTTGGAAAACCAGCCCCACCCATACCTACGATACCTGCTTCCTTGATCCGCTCAATGATCTCATCCCTGGTCATCTCCTCAAGCGGTTTGACCTCCGGATATTCCACTTCTTCATATAACCCGTCATTCTCCACGATAATACTCATCACGTTATCGCCCGTAACTACGCGTCTTGGCTCGATCGACTTGACAGTCCCCGAAACGGTAGCGTAGACAGGTGCCGACACAAATCCACCCGCTTCCGCAATCTTCTGTCCTGTCAGCACACGATCTCCCTTCTCTACGATCGGCTTAGCCGGCGCGCCGATGTGCTGTGACAGCGGATATACCAGATCCCCCTTCGGCAATACAGCCTTAATGGGCTTATCCTTAGACAATTCTTTACCATCATAAGGATGGATCCCGCCCTTAAATGTTAACTTCGCCATTCTTTGCCCCTCTTTTCTGTTTATAGTAAACTCTCATCATGCACAACCTGCTAAGCAGTAGGACGTGCATGAAAAATAACCCACTCTATAAATATACTATTTTTCGACGAAAAAAACTACTGCTGTTTCAAAAAATATGTTAGTATATACTGTAGTTATAGTAAACAACATAACAAATTTCTGCTTCCGTTTCCTGCCAAAATTCAAAACCGGAAGCAAAAATGTTATTTCTATAAAGGAGACCAATATGCGGACAAATAATCAAGCTTACAAAAATTTTACAATACAGTATCCGATCGAGCGGATCGCTCCCATGGATAAAGTACTGTTTGTCGATATTGAAACCACCGGATTTACTGCCAAAAACTCTTATCTCTATCTGATCGGAGCCGCCTTCTATCAATCCGGCCATTGGCGCATTAGGCAATGGTTCGCCGACAAGCCGGAGGAGGAGGTACTGATACTGAAGGAGTTTTTCGCATTTGCATCACAGTACACGCACCTGATCCATTTTAACGGCAATAATTTTGACCTGCCGTATCTGCTGCAGAAGTGCGGGCAGTATGAACTGCCATACACTTTCGATGATTATGAAGGCATTGATATCTACAAGCGTGTGGTCCCTTACAAGTTCTTCCTGCACTCACCCAACTGCAAGCAGAAAACACTGGAAGAGCTGATGGGCGTCAATCGTGAAGATGTCTACAACGGCAGAGAATTGATCGGTCTATATCATGAATATGTAGAGAAGCCCCAGGAAGATGCATGTCACTTCCTACTTCTTCACAACATGGACGATATG
Source organism: uncultured Lachnospiraceae bacterium (assembly GCA_947175055.1). Classification (GTDB taxonomy): domain Bacteria; phylum Bacillota; class Clostridia; order Lachnospirales; family Lachnospiraceae; genus UBA3282. Next base: position 9,898 of record CAMWLJ010000068.1, read on the forward strand.
AAAGGAATGCTGCAGATTCTGCCCCTACTTGCCTTCTACGACTTGTTTAACTGTCCTGTAAAGGCCAGAAAAGTACAATCCAACAGCTTTGTGGATTATCATGGACATAACAGGAAGGAGCTTCTTATGAAACTGGAACTTCCCAGTTCCCTGCCGCTTACGATCTCCACACTTTCCAACAGCTGTTATTTCAGCGGCGAAGGCACGGAAGGCATCCTGAAAGTTCCGCTTTATGAAGAGGAAATGAAATACTTTTATTCCAACTATAGAGATTACTATTATCTTCCTGCTGAGGATACCGCACTGCACAAATCGGTCTCCTCCTTCGTAGATAAGGAACACCGCGTACAGGCCAATGCCGCTAACTGCTATACCCGTAAGTATGCTGCGTATCTGCCGCAATGGGATGTTTTTACCGAACCTTTTTTCAAACGGGACTATAAAAGCAAAGAACTCTTCTTCGAGCTGACTGACGAGTTAAAGACGGATCGCCTCTTTTTCTCGCGCTATGCACAGTATCTACTCCGCAAGATGGCCAAAACATACTGAATTTGATAAGCGCTTCCGGCTTTGAAACCGTCGGAAGCGCTTTTCTGCAATATAATGATCCGCCATCAGACAATTCTCGACCAAGATAAACGGGGTATCCTCAGCCTGCCTGTTATAAAGCCGCAATTCTACAGCTCTAACTTATTATAAATATCAAAACAATCAAAGGTCGCAAAATAATCCTTCGGTGTCTCAGCACGTCTGATCAGCTTCACACCGCCGTCTTCCTGCAGAAGCAGCTCTGCCGATTTCAACTTTCCGTTATAATTATAGCCCATCGCAAACCCATGCGCTCCTGCGTCATGAATGACCAGATAATCTCCCTTATCGATCTTCGGCAGCATTCTGTCGATTGCAAACTTATCATTATTTTCACACAGAGACCCGGCCACATCGTATCTATGGTCACAGGCACTCTGCTCTTTGCCGAGCACCGTAATATGATGATATGCCCCGTACATTGCCGGACGCATCAGATTAACGGCACAGGCATCTACACCGATATATTCTTTATGAATATGCTTCTCATGAATCGCCTGCGTCACCAATATACCGTAGGGCCCCGTCATGAAACGTCCCATCTCCGTATAGATCGCGATATCTCCGAGTCCTGCCGGGATGAGTACCTCCTCATACACCTTCCGTACTCCTTCCCCGATCACACGTATATCATTACCGGTCTGCTCCGGGGTGTAGGGGATTCCTACCCCACCTGACAGATTGATAAAGCTAAGCTTCACTCCGACCTGCTCCCTGATCTGCACAGCCAGTTCAAAAAGCTGCTTTGCCAATTGCGGATAGTATTCATTGGTCACGGTATTGCTGGCAAGAAAAGCATGCAGTCCAAAACGCTTAACGCCTTTTTCCTGTAAGATCCTGTAACCCTCAAACAACTGTTCTCGCGTAAATCCATATTTGGAATCACCGGGATTATCCATGATCCCGTTACTCATCTGGAATACACCGCCCGGGTTATACCGACAGCTCATCGTCTCCGGAAGAGAACCGAGCACTTTCTCCACGAACGCAATGTGCGTGATATCATCCAGATTAATGATGCCGCCTACCCTGGCGCAATACTCGTAATCTTCTGCCGGTGTATCGTTAGAAGAAAACATGATCTCATGACCATCGATCCCCACTGCCTCACTCAACATCAACTCTGTCAAGGAAGAACAGTCACAGCCGATTCCATACTCATGCAGGATCTGTATCAAAAAAGGATTTGGACATGCCTTGACAGCAAAATACTCCTTAAATCCCTTATTCCACGCAAATGCTTCCTGCACTGCTTTCGCGTTCTCCCTGATTCCTTTCTCATCATACAGATAGAACGGCGTGGGATAGGTCTTAACAATCTCCTCTATCTGCTGCTTTGTCACAAATGGTAATTTACTCATTTCTGTTCAAGATTCCTTTCGTTTCTTTTCATAACTCCCCAGTCACGTACTTTACCATATTCCATAGACATCGTCAAAGCATCTTCTTCAAAATCTATATATTCTCAATCTGCCAGTCGATCGGCGTTACGCCGTTCGCTTTCAGAAACTCATTACACTGGCTGAAATGTCTGCATCCAAAAAAACCGCGATATGCCGACAATGGACTCGGATGGGGCGCCTTTAAGATCAAATGTTTTGGATTGGTCAACATGGGAATCTTGCTCTGTGCCGGACGCCCCCAAAGCAGATAAACGACTGGCCTGTCCTGTTCATTTACTGCCCGGATGACTGCATCCGTAAACTGTTCCCATCCCTTCCCCTGATGGGAATTTGCCTGATGTGCCCTCACAGTCAGCACCGTATTCAGCAGAAGCACTCCCTGATCCGCCCATTTCTTCAAATACCCGTTATTCGGGATATAGCATCCCAGATCCTCTTGCAGTTCTTTATAAATGTTCTGCAATGACGGCGGTATTTCTTTCTGATCCTGCGGAACGGAAAAGCTCATTCCGTGAGCCTGATGTTCGTTGTGATAGGGATCCTGCCCCAGCAAAAGTACCTTCACCTCATGCAAGGGAGTAAAATGAAACGCGCTGAATATCTCTTCCGAAGGCGGATAGACGACCCTCCTGCCGTACTCCTCCCTGACAAAATCATACAACTGCCTGTAATATTCTTTGTGAAACTCAGGATTCAGTGCCACTGCCCAATCGTTGCTTAACATTGCCATATGCTTTCTCCTAACTGCCTATATTCTGACCGGAATTCCTTTTCCCCGCAGGAAATACTTTAAATCCCAAATCTCCAATTCCTTGAAATGAAACAAAGATGCCGCCAACGCCGCATCTGCACCACCCTCAGCAAAGGCCTCATAAAAATGTTCCATCGTACCCGCACCGCCAGACGCGATCACCGGAATAGATACGCTGTCAGCGACCACTCTGGTCAGTTCCAGATCATACCCGGCTTTCGTCCCGTCCCCGTCCATGCTGGTAAGGAGGATCTCACCGGCGCCAAGCCTGTCCGCCTGCATCGCCCACTCCACAGCATCGATCCCCATGTCTACCCGGCCGCCATTCTTATAGATATTCCAGCCGCTTCCATCCGGCCGACGCTTCGCATCTATAGCTACCACGACACACTGACTGCCGAACTTATCTGCCGCATCGGAAATCAGCCGTGGATTCATGATCGCCGCGGAATTGACTGATACTTTATCGGCACCTTCACGCAAGATCGCTCTAAAATCCTCCACCGTGCGGATACCGCCTCCCACTGTAAAAGGAATAAATACCCTCTCCGCAACTCGTCTGACCATCTCTACCGCCGTTGCCCTTGCATCGGAAGAAGCCGTGATATCCAGAAACACCAGCTCATCCGCTCCCGACCTGTCATAGGCTGCCCCGACTTCCGCCGGATCACCCGCATCCTTAAAATTTATGAAATTAATACCTTTGACAACCCTGCCGTTCTTTACATCCAGGCAGGGAATGATCCGTTTCGTATGCATTCCTTTTCACCAACTTATACAAAGTTTGTAGTATGACACTCATAGCTAACTACCGACCCACTCTTCATGAAATATGCGTGGAAATCTGCATGAAATTCCTGAGGATATGCATGCCCACATCGGAACTTTTCTCCGGATGAAACTGACATGCAAATACATTCCCACGCTCTACAGAAGCATGTATGTCAACCGCATATTCCGTCGTGGCGGTGACGATCTCCGGTTCGTCGGCACACAGATAATAGGAATGAACGAAATATACATAGGCTCCTTCCTCTATCCCTTCAAACAGACGGCCTGCATTCGGATATCGCAGGGAATTCCATCCGATATGAGGAATCTTCAACCCTGCCTCTTCCGGTAATCGCACAATCTTCCCCGGCAGAATTCCCAATCCTTCTACCCCTTTGCTTTCCTCACTGCTCTCAAATAACAGCTGCAGGCCGAGACAGATTCCCAGCAAAGGGGTCCCCCGGCTGACAGCCTCCTTGATCACTTCTACCAGGCCGTATTTATGGAGTTTTCCCATCGCATCGCCAAATGATCCTACTCCCGGAAGAATAATGTGATCCGCCGAAAGGATCTCCTGCCTCTGCCGCGTCACTTCAGCGCATCCGCCTAACGACACAACGGCTTTTTCCACGCTTCTGATATTTCCCGCATCATAATCGATCACTGCAACCATCCCAAAACCTCTGTCCTTACAAATCACCTTCTGCTTCCGTCGCTAAAACATCCGATTCTGAACCAGCTGTCTCTGCACTATCTGTTTCCAAACCATCCGGATTGTCGATACGCTCAATGATCTCCTCTTCTTCCGGCAATATGTCCTCTTTAACCTTCGGCTGTTCCACATCCGGCTCTTCAATCCCGGTACCATTGATGATTCCGTACAACTTCTCGGAATAAGTCAGGTCGTTACTCGATGACAGAATATCTAATGCATCCGCTTCCGATACGCCATAATTACCGGATAATTGCGCCAATATCTGTGCATATACACTATCCACCTCGTCAGCTATTCCATACTGCTGTGCCTCCATCCTGAACAACTGGCAACGCTCAACGCCTTCGATCAATGCATTCAGTGCCTCCATCTGCATACCCAGTTTATTATAATTCTCATAGGACCGCAGCTTCGCTCTCACTTGCAGGATAATATTACTCTTCTGCAGCAGTTCTGTCTCTTCTTCGTTCAATTCTTTGCCATAGAGCAGATCATAAACTCTCTCATACTGCCCCTCATCATACCGCTCTCGTGCTTCCTGCTTCTGCATGTAGTCCGGTATAAACATATTCACCACAATGATACATGCCGCTATAGATGTACAGAATAAAACCACGAATATGATCTTGGTTCTGGAGATTCTTTTCTCAGGTACAGCCGGCTCTTCTGCCTTGGGCTTTTTCTCTTTCTTTGGCTTTGGCTTCTTGGGTTTCTTCTCTTTTGCTTTTTTCTTAGCGTCCTTCTCTTCCTTTTTCGCCTTCTTTTTCTTCTCCTTTTTCTTCGATTTCTTCTGATCCTCAGCGTTAAGTTCGTCTAACAATTCTCTGTTCTCGTCAGATAAAGTGCCAAGGCGCATTCCATCATCGGTTCCGTCTGTATTTTTATCCGAAAGATCTTCCTCATCCTCGAGCAGGAATTCCAAAAATCTTCCAAAAGCTCCCTGCTTCTTTGGCATATCCTTCCCTTCCTTTGCCGCTTTATCTTGTGTATTTTTCTCTTTGCGCTTTTTGTTTTTCTTCTTTCTCTTTCCCTTCTTATCTGACGGCATATCATCTTCCTCTTTCGGTACGATTTCCTGAATCCTTGGCTGATCTGCGTCCGGTATGTCTTCCTGTCCCCAGAAATCGAACGCATCATTATTCTCCTCTGCCTCCTCCATCGGATTACCCAAAAGAGCCATCATATCATCATCTTCCATCAAACCCTTGTCTGCCTTCTCCAACAGATCATTGATCTCCGAAAGATCCTCATCATGTCCGATGCCTGCTAAAAGCTCAGCCAGCCCTTCATCATCTTCACCTGATTCCTCCAGTGCAAAATCATCTCCCAATAACCGGTCAATATCCTCCTCTGACATAGTGCCGGCCGACTCAAGCTCTTCATCTACCAGATCCAAATCGATAAGTTCCTCCGACATAGATTCTTCCAGCATAGAATCTTCGGTTTCTGTTTCTTCCGCCAGTCCTTCGTCATCCGATACCAGATCACCCGCAAGCCCCTCTTCCACTACGCTTATGTCATCATTTACCGTCTCTTCCGGCTGATCCTCCTCCAGTTTCCAGTCTTCTAATATAAAGTCCTCATCCTGCTCTGTATCATCTGGCAGAATATCTTCCTCCAAATTCCAATCATCCAATGCACCACTTTCCTCCTGCATTGACTCTTGCATCATACTATCTTCTTCCAAACTCCAACCATCTATCTCCGGCTCCTCTGATGCCACCGGTTTCTTCGCTAAAATTTCGTTCTCCAATGTCTGATTCTCCAATTCAACTTCATCATCTATCTGCAGCTCATCCGGCAAGACTTCTTCTTCCCATTCTCCTGCTTCTTGCAGCTCATCCGCTAAGACTGCTTCTTCCCATTCTTCTGCTTCTTGCAGCTCATCCGGCAAGACTTCTTCTTCCCATTCTCCTGCTTCTTGCAGCTCATCCGCTAAGACTGCTTCTTCCCATTCTTCTGCTTCTTGCAGCTTATCCGGCAAGACTTCTTCTTCCCA
>CAMWLJ010000069.1 GCA_947175055.1 uncultured Lachnospiraceae bacterium
CCATGCCATGGCTGTGGGCGGCTGTATCGTGGATTCAGGGAAGTTTGACTGGAGCAGCTACCCGGATAAATTCCCGGGGCTGTGTACGCCGGACGAGTCCTATCATGGCATTACATATACAGAGAAGTTCGATAAGGCTGCCTATATAACCAAGGCTACAAGTCAGTTGATGAGAGACTTAGGATCTATACAGTCGCCGCAGAACGCTTTCCTTTTGAATGTCGGCCTGGAGACTTTGCCGCTGCGCATGGAACGGCACTGTTATAATGCGTTGAAGGTGGCGGAATACCTGGAGCAGAATGAGAAAGTAGCCTGGGTAAATTATCCGGGTCTGAAAGGCACCAGGTATTATGAATTGGCCAAGAAGTATATGCCAAACGGCACATGCGGGGTTATCTCCTTCGGATTAAAGGGCGGAAGGGCTGCTGCTGCTCAGATGATGGATCACTTGAAGCTGGCGGCGATCGTAACGCATGTGGCAGATGCAAGAACAAGTGTGCTGCATCCGGCGAGTCATACACACAGGCAGATGAATGATGAACAGCTGAAGGAGGCCGGTGTTGCACCGGATCTGATCAGATTGTCCGTAGGATTGGAGCACATCGATGATATTATTGCAGATCTGGAACAGGCGATCTCCAAAGTCTCGTAAAGGAATACGTTGATTATGACTTATCACAAAACATGGTTTAGCTATGTATTATGGGTGATCTATACGATGCTATGCGCCATATTTCTTGTTTTTGCAGGGAATTATGTCTGGGTGGGGTATCTGCAGACCGGCGGCCTGAAGGTTTCTCTGGCGGATCGGACGGTGCAGACTGTCGGCTTCCTGATGATTCCTGCCATGGCAATATTGTACGGGATCATTCGCGCTGTAGCACTCAAGATCAGGAAAAAGGTGGTCTGGAGAGAGAAAACGCGATGGATCATAGAAGGAATTACGGTATGGTGTGCGCTTACGCTTGGTATTTTTCTGCGGGTCGTATGTGCGTCGGAATACATAACAGGGTTAAATGCTGCCGAAGGCAGTATACAGAATATCAATGGCATAGAATACTTTAACATGGCTGTAGTGACTGCGGACGGCCTCGTGAAACCGTTCGCGTATGGTGCGGCTTGGCTGTATGTGTCCTGTCTGTCGTTTGTATTCACTTTTCTGGGAAATAAAGTTGCCACTGCGATCATTTTTCAGGTGGTTCTGCAGATCATCGGCATGGTACTTGCGTATGCGGTGGCCAGGAAACTTGCAGGCCGGATTCCGGCCTGTGTGGTGCTTTTCTATTTGTCATGTTCCCCGGGCTATCTGGAGATGGTGAAGAATTTAGGGCCAGAATGTTTGTATTTTGTTCTGTATATGAGCGGCATGCTTGCAGCAGCAAGTTATGTGAAAGGGTATTGTGCAAACCGGCTGAGCAGAGTTCCGATGGTTGTCGGTGCAGTGTTTGCCGGTGCTTTGATCGGTGTTCTCGTTTATCTGGATCTGACGGCATTTACGATATTGGCGGTGATGACGGCGATCGTGACCGGAAAGAAGAAACGGCCGGAGGGCATGCGGGTCAATCATTCCCCGGCAGTCGGCTGCGCGGCGATCATAACGGTCATCATATCATGTGCTGCGAGCTTCCTTGGAACAGGAGGTATTATTTCCGGTAGCAGAGGAACTGCATTTGAGACGGAGATGAGGACCTGGGCAGCATTGCACATAGGGAATACACGGACGGTTGGATTCAGGCCTCTTTACCCCTATTCTATGGATATGCTTCTGTTCGTGGTTCTTGCGGTGTTTGCTGCCTTCCTTGTCCTTGAGTTTTTTCGCAGCGGCAGGGAACAGGATTATATGCTATGGATCTTGCTGTGTATCATTGTAGCGCCGACTCCGTTCGCGGTGATCGGCATACAGCCTTTTGGTCTGTTTTCTATGTATATCTGGGGTGTATTGGCAGGACTTGGTCTTCGGAACTGTCTTTACGGTGGGAGTGCCAGACTGCTGCAGACACTGGTCGAAGAGATCAACCAGGCTGCGGAAGAGACTGGAATAGTGGAGAGAGAAACGAGAGCTGAAGAGATTGCTGTGACGACGCAGGAAGCGTTGGATACTGAAGTGACGTATCCGGTGACAGGAGATAACGAGGATAAACCGCCGACAGCAGAAGGTGGGACTGTAGTGCCCGAGAACGAAGTAGTAACCAAGACAGGGGAATCAGTGATAGAAGACGGACAGCCTGAAAGCATGGAAGAAACCGGTCGGTGTGCAGAGACAGATTCGACAGAACAGCGTATGCCGAAGCCCCGTTATCTGGAAAATCCGTTGCCGCTTCCTAAAAAGCATGTGCACAGACAGATGGATTACCAATATCAGGTAGCGGAACGGGATATGAAGTTCGATGTTGAAATAGAAGAAGACGATGATTTTGATCTTTGAACATTTCCCACAGAATCCCTTCGGGATGTATAAATGCCGGAAGATAACACAAACTATGAGAGAATCACAAAGCAGGTAAAAAGCTTGTGGTTCTCTTATTCTATTTAGTGGAGGTACATGATGGGTAATAAGGAAAATGGTAAGAACAGCGGGAAAGATAAGGACAGAAGATCCAATAAGAGTACCAGGGAAGAGAAGCGCGAAGAACAGGAAAAACGGCAGGAGAAAGAGGAGCATAAAGACGAACGGATCGAGGCGACCGGTCAGATCACGCTGGACGAGAACGACAGGCATAATAAGATTCATTTGATCACGATCATAGGGGAGATCGAAGGACATGATAATCTGAGCAGTTCTTCCAAAACAACTAAGTATGAACACATTCTGCCGCAGCTGGCGGCCATCGAGGACAGCAGGGAGATTGACGGGGTCCTTATCCTGCTCAATACGATGGGAGGGGATGTGGAAGCCGGACTGGCTATTGCGGAAATGATCGCATCTTTAAGCAAGCCGACGGTATCTCTTGTGTTGGGCGGCAGCCATTCTATCGGTGTGCCGATCGCGGTCAGCACGGATTATTCCTACATTGTTCCAACAGGGACTATGGTCATCCATCCGGTGCGTCTTACGGGTATGGTGATCGGTGTACAGCAGACCTTTGATTATTTCAGACAGATCCAGAATCGGATCACGGGATTTGTCTGTGAACACTGCAAGATCTCCAAACCTCGGATCGAAGAGCTGATGATGGAGACCGGTGTGTTGACTAAGGACGTGGGAACCATACTTGTCGGACAGGAGGCAGTGGATGAAGGGATCCTATGTGAGGTTGGCGGGATAAAGGATGCGGTGTCAAGACTACACGATATGATCGACAAGAGAAAAACGACTGAGACAAAATAAGGGATGACAAGAGAAAACGAAAATGCTATACTATATGGAGTCTTATTTTGGTCAGGAGGCATAGTTAATGGCATCAGGACAGGGAGGAAACCGTTCTTCCGCGAAGAAAAAAACGACAACTTCGAGCAGAAGTACGTCTAAAAATAGAAATGCACAGACGAGAAAGAGAAGTACCGGCAGTAGAAGTACACACGCAGAGCCAATGGATGTGGCAATCCGCAACGAGATATTACTGATCGTGTTTCTTGCGCTTGCGATCATCCTTTTTCTTTGTAATTTCGGTGTGGTAGGTAAAGTTGGAGATGCAGTCAGCGATGTGATGTTCGGTATTTTCGGATTGATGGCATATATTGCACCGGTGATCATTTTTCTGGCGATCGCGTTCGGCATGTCGAATGCAGGGAATAATATAGCAGTCAGGAAGCTGGTCGCAGGTGTTGTCATCGTTGTTTTGATCGGAATGGTCTTTGAGCTTTTTGACGTAGATCTGGCACAGGCAGAGAGTTATCAGGTGGGAGAGATATTTAAGCGATGCAGTGAAAGACATACCGGGGGCGGTGTGATCGCCGGATCTTTGGTCTATGCGTCATACAGATTTCTGGGCATGGTAGGAACCGTGCTGGCGCTTCTTGTCGTGGGAGTCATCTGTGTGGTGATCGTTACCGAGAAGTCCATTATCGGTGGTGTTACGAAGCAGGGGCGTAGGATGTATGAGTTATCCATGGAAGACGCTGAATACCGCAGAGAGCGGGCGAAAGAGAGACGCCTTGCGGCGGAGGAGAAGCGTGCCAGGGCACAGGAGCGGCGCGCCAAGGCAGAGGAAGAACGCAGGCTTCGTGAAGAAGAACGTGAGAACGAGAAGATTCTTCGGATGGATAAGAAGGTTTCCGGTGTTATGATGAACACTTCTTTAAATAAAGAAAAGGAAGCCGTAGAGAAAACGAGAGATGATATCCACGAGATCACACTGCAGTTGACGGAAGAAGCGCAGCAGGCGGAGGAAAGCGTTTATGTGGCCAAAGAGGAACATTCCGGCCATTACATAGAGAACGAATCGGATGATATCAGTGAGATCTGTATTCACGGAGCGGCGGATGAGAAGCAGACGCTGCAGATGCCGGAGGAGATTTACGAGGATCGACAGGCAGAAATTTTTGAAGAGCCTGCTATCCACCAGGACGGCAGGACAATATCGGCTGGCAATTTCATGCTGCCAGATCCTGGAAGGGAACGGGTGCCTGCGTTTAAAGAGCCGGCGAAGAAGGAACAGGCAGTGCAGCAGCCGGTGGGTGCAGGGGAGAAAGCTGACCGGGAAGTGAAGAGTCCAAGACCGTACCAGTTTCCCTCTTATGATCTGTTGATCAAGGCGAAGAACAAAAACAACGGTGATTCGGCCAGAGAACTGAAAGAAACGGCAGTACATCTGCAGAAGACGCTGGAAACCTTTGGTGTTAAGGTAACGATCACGGATATCAGCCAGGGACCGTCGGTAACCAGATATGAGCTGCAGCCGGAGCAGGGTGTTAAGGTAAGTAAGATTGTAGGACTGGCGGATGACATCAAATTGAATCTGGCGGCCACGGATATCCGGATAGAGGCTCCGATTCCCGGCAAAGCTGCGGTGGGGATAGAAGTTCCCAACAAAGAAAATACGGCGGTTTCCTTCAGAGAATTGGTGGAGGCCAAAGAATTTCGTGAATTTCCGTCCAGCCTTGCTTTTGCTGTCGGTAAGGATATTGGTGGCAAGATCGTTGTGACGGATATCGCAAAGATGCCGCATATGCTGATCGCAGGAGCTACCGGTTCCGGTAAATCCGTCTGCATTAATACTATTATTATGGGTATTTTGTACAAGGCAAAACCGGAAGATGTTAAAATGATCATGATCGACCCGAAGGTGGTGGAGTTAAGCGTCTACAACGGGATACCGCATCTGCTGATCCCCGTGGTGACCGATCCGAAGAAAGCAGCTGGGGCACTGCACTGGGGTGTTGCCGAGATGACGGATCGTTATAAGAAGTTTGCGGATTTCAACGTACGTGATCTCAAAGGATATAATAGGAAAGTGGAGGATATGCAGAAGGCAGGCGATCCGGAAGCACCGGCGAAGCTGCCGCAGATCTTGATCATCGTGGACGAGCTTGCGGATCTGATGATGGTATCCCCGGGAGAGGTGGAAGAATCTATCTGTCGTTTGGCACAGCTTGCCAGGGCGTGCGGCATCCACCTGATCATAGCAACACAGAGGCCTTCCGTGGATGTTATCACGGGCCTGATCAAGGCAAATATGCCAAGTCGTGTAGCGTTCGCCGTATCCAGTGGCGTGGATTCCCGTACGATCCTGGATATGGTCGGGGCTGAGAAGTTATTAGGCAAGGGAGATATGCTCTTTTACCCGCAGGGATATCCGAAACCGGCGCGTATGCAGGGGGCTTTCGTGTCAGATAAGGAAGTGTCTGACGTTGTGGATTTCCTGAAGAATCAGGTGATCGGAAATGTTTACAGTGACGACATTGAAGAGAAGATCCAGAATATCGGAAGCAGTACGGCGGCTTCGGGCAGTGCCGGAAACGGCGACAGCGGTTCAGAGTATGACCAGTATTTTGCGGAAGCAGGGCGCTTCATCATCGACAAGGACAAGGCTTCCATCGGTATGCTTCAACGAGTCTTTAAGATCGGATTCAACAGGGCAGCCAGGATCATGGATCAATTGTGCGAGGCCGGTGTCGTGGGAGAAGAGGAAGGCACGAAACCCCGCAAGGTACTGATGACTGCCGAAGAGTTTGAACAGTTTGTAGAAGAAGTAATATGAGAAGTGATATAAGAAGAGGTGACTACGCTTCTCCGGTGCCGGACGACATGAACGATAAGTAGTGTGTATTTGTATCAAGATGGTATGTGGAGGTGCAAGTGGGAAAGGAAGGGTGCGGGCATGAAGACAGACATTGAGATCGCGCAGGAGGCGAAACTGGAAAGTATTGTAGATGTTGCCGGGAAGATCGGGATAGAGGCGGATGATCTCGAACTGTATGGGAAGTATAAGGCAAAGATAGCAGACGAATATATCGAACGTGTGCAGAGCAACCCGGATGGAAAGCTGATTCTTGTGACGGCGATCAATCCTACGCCTGCCGGAGAGGGTAAGACGACAACCAGTGTGGGGCTGGGGCAGGCCTTCGGCAGGATGGGACATAAGGCTGTCATAGCGCTCAGGGAGCCGTCGCTTGGCCCGTGCTTCGGCATCAAGGGAGGGGCTGCAGGTGGTGGATACGCCCAGGTAGTGCCGATGGAAGATTTAAACTTGCATTTTACAGGTGATTTTCATGCGGTAACTTCAGCCAACAATCTCCTGGCGGCGCTTCTTGACAATCATATACAGCAGGGGAACGAGCTGCGCATTGATACCAGGCAGGTAGTCTGGAAACGTTGTCTTGACATGAATGACCGTTCTCTCAGAAATATCGTAGTAGGTCTCGGAGCCAAGGCGGACGGTTTTGTCCGTGAGGATCATTTCGTGATCACGGTGGCTTCGGAGATCATGGCGATTCTTTGTCTTGCCGCGGATCTTCAGGATCTGAAAGAGCGGTTGGGCAGGATCATTGTTGCTTATAACGACCAGGGAGAGCCGGTGACGGCTTCCGATCTGAAGGCAGTGGGAGCCATGGCGGCTCTCTTGAAGGATGCCTTGAAACCGAATCTGATCCAGACACTGGAACATACACCTGCACTGGTGCACGGTGGTCCTTTTGCCAATATTGCCCATGGTTGTAATTCCGTACGCGCAACAAAAACGGCGCTTAAGATGGCAGACTATGTCATAACAGAGGCTGGTTTTGGTGCGGATCTGGGGGCGGAGAAATTTTTTGATATCAAGTGTCGTATGGCAGGCTTGAAACCGGATGTGGTGGTCCTCGTTGCGACGGTACGCGCCCTCAAATATAACGGCGGAATTGCGAAAGAGGCTCTTTCAGTGGAAAATCTTCCTGCACTACAGGTGGGAATCGCCAATTTGGAGAAACACATTGAGAATCTTCAGAAATACCATGTGCCGATCGTTGTGACTCTGAATTCTTTTGTGACGGATACAAGGAAGGAAATTGATTTCGTGAGAGAGTTTTGTCAGGAAAGAGGATGCGAATTTGCCATTTCAGAGGTTTGGGAGAAAGGCGGAGAAGGCGGTGTAGAATTGGCCTCCAAGGTCTTGGAGACACTGGAGAAGAAGGAAAGCGGGTTTAAAGTTTTGTATGAGGACTCCTTGCCATTAAAGGAGAAGATAGAGACCATAGCCTCTGAAATTTACGGCGCAGGGGGTGTAACTTATACGGCGGCGGCCCTGAAACAGTTGCAGAATCTGGAGAAACTGGGATTCGGAGAATTGCCTGTCTGCATGGCCAAGACACAGTATTCCCTGTCGGATGATCCGACGCTCCTTGGAAGACCGGTCGGCTTTACCATGCATGTCAGAGAGGTATATGTTTCTGCGGGAGCAGGTTTCGTGGTGATATTGACAGGAGCGGTCATGACAATGCCCGGGCTGCCGAAGAAACCAGCTGCCCATCAGATCGATGTCGATGATAATGGTAAGATAATGGGATTGTTTTAACGATTTATAAATGGAGGAGAGTATGCCACTGAGAATAGATGGTAAGGTAATTTCGGCACAGATCAAGGAAGAGCTGAAGGAGAAGGTTGTGGATTTGAAGGTATCACGTGGGATTTCCATCTGTCTCGCGGTTATACAAGTGGGAAACGATCCGGCGTCTTCGGTTTATGTGGGAAATAAGAAGAAGGCCTGCGCGTATATCGGTATCGATTCGCGTTCTTATGAACTGGCGCAGGAGACGACGCAGGAGGAGCTTTTGCAGTTGATCGATGAACTCAACCATGATGAGAAAGTGGACGGGATTCTCGTGCAGCTGCCACTGCCAGGGCAGATCGATGAAGATACGATTATCCGTGCGATCGATCCTGCAAAGGATGTGGATGGTTTCCATCCACAGAGTGTGGGAGCACTCTGCATCGGCCAGCCGGGTTTTGTATCCTGTACACCCGCAGGGATCATACAGCTTCTGAAGCGGTCAGGTATTCAGATCGCTGGCAAAGAGTGCGTGGTCATTGGCCGCAGCAATATTGTGGGGAAGCCTATGGCGCTGCTTCTTTTGCGGGAGAACGCAACGGTGACTGTCGCACATTCCAAAACGGAGAAACTGCAGGAAGTGACCCGAAGAGCGGATATCCTGGTAGTGGCAGTAGGCAAGCCGAAGATGATAACCAGGGAGTATGTGAAAGAGGGGGCTGTCGTGATAGATGTTGGGATTCATCGAAACGAGGCAGGGAAATTATGCGGAGACGTGGACTATGAGGATGTTGCTTCGGTATGCAGTGCGATCACGCCTGTGCCGGGCGGTGTAGGTCCGATGACGATCGCCATGCTGATGAATAATTGTGTGGAGGCAGGGATTGCCGGGAATTAGTCGGACGACGGATAAGAAAGGGAACTGTTTATGAAGTGTCCACATTGCGGCAATGAGATGATCGAGGGACATCTGATCTGTGAAAAATGCGGAGAGGAGATTCGGATCGTACCTGATTTTGAGCCGGAAATAGAAAACAGTATAACGGAAACTTTGTCTATTCTGGTTGCAGGACAGGATGGTGAGGACAGTAAAGAGGCAGAACAGATAGATATAAAGACAAAGGAAAAATTTACTAATACAGAAGATATAGTGCCGGACAGTAGAAGAATATGGGTGATCGTCAGCCTCGTTATCTTCTTTATAGTGGCGCTTGTGACATATAGTGCATATGCTTATCATATCCAGACGGTAGAGTATCAGATTGACAAAGCCAGAGAATACGCAGCCAATGAAGCATATACGGAGGCAATCGCCTGTCTGGAAAACGCTATTGCAAAGAATCCCTATGTGGCAGAGCTGCTTTTCCTTGAGGCGGACTACTACTATATACAGGAGGATGATAGTTCGGCGCTTCAAGCATTGTTTCGGATCATAGAGAATAACGGGTTTTCTTATGAGGATGTGGAGGAAGCCTACAATAAAATAATAACGATCTACGCTAATCAGGAGCAGTATGGAATGATCAATGACCTGCTGCGGAACTGTCAGGACGCTTCTATTGTCAATATGTTCCAGAGCTACTTGGCAATGGAACCGGAATTCAGCTATGTGGAGGGTGATTATGCAGAGGTGATCCCCTTGAAGCTCAGTTCAAATACTTCTGGAACGATATATTTTACTATGGACGGTTCCAGGCCGGATAAGCATAGCCAGATTTATACGGCGCCTCTGTTTCTGGAAGACGGGGAGCATACGATCAGCGCCTTTTTTGTAAATGATTATGGCATAGAGAGTGAGGTCGTCACGAGGAAATATGTGATCAATCTGTCCGTGCCGAATGCACCGGAAGTGGAGTTGTACAGTGGGGAATATACAGAACCCATGATGATCGTGGCCGAGGGATTGGAAGGTTGTAAGATCTATTATACGACAGACGGTTCGGAACCGACTGCCGACAGTGTGCCATATACTGGACCGATTCCCATGCCTTTGGGCAAGACGCAGTTTAAGTTTGTCAATATCAGTGACAAGGGTGTATCCAGCGAAGTGATCATGAGAACCTATACCCTGGCGCTGGAAGATGCCATCCCGACAGACCAGGCGGTTGCGAATTTGATCGGAAGACTAGTGGAGACAGGGTATCTGGAAGATGCGGCTGGAAACAGTAAAAGGCATAGCGGTACGCTGAGCTATCAGTTCAGTTCCGTGCTGGGCATTGACGGCCATGGCTATTATACGATCAATGAATATTATGATGATGGTACAGGAATCCTGAGCCGGACCGATAAAGTTTTCCTGATTCAGATCCACACGGGAGAAGCTGCCCAGCTTGGATATGATGAAGATGGGGAATTTACGGCTGTACCCATCTGAGCGGCAACAGGAAAGAGGAATGAGGATTATGAAAGAAACGGTTGCAAAAAAAGAGGAGTTACATTATTATTAGTGAGATATGGTAAGGATATCGGTTTAGGAGGATAAACAGGGATGTACAGGATAGTAAAAGCAGAAGAACTTACAACAAATATTTATCTGATGGATGTGGAAGCACCCCGTGTTGCCAAAGCATGTCAGCCGGGACAGTTCGTTATTGTCAGAATGGGCGAAGAGGGAGAGCGCATCCCGCTGACGATCTGTGATTATGACAGAGAGGCGGGGACGATTACGATCGTGTTGCAGGTAGTGGGTGCGGCGACGGAAATGATGCGGAGCTTAAAAGCAGGTGACAGTTTCCATGATTTTGTCGGTCCGTTGGGATGTCCCTCTGAGTTTATACATGAAGATATGGAGAACTTAAAGAATAAGAAGATTCTTTTCGTGGCAGGTGGTCTCGGTACGGCGCCGGTTTATCCGCAGGTTAAGTGGCTGCATGAGCATGGTGTGAAGGCTGATGTGATCATCGGCGCCAAGACAAAGGATCTGTTGATCATGGAAGAAGAGATGACGGCTGTGGCCGGCAATCTTTATGTTACCACGGACGATGGTTCCTATGGCAGGAGCGGTATGGTCACGAAAGTGATCGAGGATTTGATCGACAAAGAAGGGAAAGCTTATGATGTATGTGTGGCCATAGGCCCGATGATCATGATGAAGTTTGTCTGCCTGACGACGAAGAAATATGATCTGCCGACAGTTGTGAGCATGAACCCGATCATGGTGGATGGTACAGGTATGTGTGGCGCATGTCGTCTGACGGTTGATGGAGAGGTAAAGTTCGCATGTGTGGATGGGCCGGAATTCGACGGGCATAAGGTGGATTTTGATCAGGCGATGAAACGCCAACAGATCTATAAGACTAAGGAAGGAAGAGCACTTCTGAAAGCGCAGGAGGGCAGCACCCATCATGGCGGATGCGGAAACTGTGCGGATGAATAAGAGCAATAGATAACAGAGGATTAAAGCATTGCAGGAGCTGAACCGCTGCAAGCGGCCAAGAAAGGAGCATGATCAATAGCATGACAGCAGATGTTTTAAAGAAAGTACCTGTCCGGGAACAGGATGCAAAGGTACGTGCAACGAATTTTGAAGAAGTATGTCTGGGATATAATAAAGAAGAGGCGATGTGCGAGGCGACCCGCTGCATCAACTGTAAGAATGCCCAATGTATAAAAGGATGCCCGGTAGCCATCAATATTCCGGGATTTATCGAGAAAGTGAAGGAAGGGGATATTGAGGCAGCTTATCAGATCATCAGCGAAGCTTCCGCACTTCCGGCCGTATGTGGACGGGTATGCCCGCAGGAGAGCCAGTGCGAGGGGAAATGTATCCGCGGCATCAAAGGAGAACCTGTATCGATTGGTAAACTGGAACGTTTCGTAGCAGATTGGGCGAGAGAGAATCATATTAAACCGGAAGGCGCTAAAGAGAAAAAAGATAAGAAAGTGGCCGTGATCGGTTCGGGGCCGTCAGGGCTGACCTGTGCCGGCGATCTGGCGAAGATGGGATATGATGTCACGATCTTTGAGGCATTGCACGAACCGGGCGGGGTGCTCGTATATGGGATTCCGGAGTTCCGTCTTCCCAAGAAAGATGTTGTGGCCAAGGAGATTGAGAATGTCCGGGCTTTGGGTGTGAAGATTGAAACGAATGTGGTGGTAGGCAAATCTGTCACGATCGATGAGCTGTTAGAGGAAGAAGGATTTGATGCCGTATTCATCGGTTCAGGTGCGGGACTTCCGAAGTTCATGGGGATTCCGGGTGAGCAGGCCAACGGTGTTTTCTCGGCCAATGAGTACCTGACAAGAAGCAATCTGATGAAGGCGTTTGACGAGACTTCTAATACACCGATCATGCGCGGAGAGAAAGTAGCCGTCGTAGGCGGCGGCAATGTGGCGATGGATGCGGCAAGAACGGCCCTGCGTCTTGGTGCGGAAGTACATATCGTGTATCGCAGAAGCGAAGAGGAACTTCCGGCCCGTGTGGAAGAAGTTCACCATGCAAAGGAAGAAGGCATCATCTTTGATCTGCTGACCAATCCGACCGAGATCATCGCGGACGAGAACGGCTGGGTATCCGGGATCAAGTGTGTCAGGATGGAGCTGGGAGAGCCGGACGCTTCCGGAAGAAGAAGGCCGGTCGTGATTGAAGGCTCTGAATTCCTGATGGAAGTGGATACTGTGATCATGTCTCTTGGTACTTCTCCGAACCCGTTGATTTCTTCTACAACAGAGGGATTGGAAGTCAATAAATATAAATGCATCGTGGCGGAGGAAGAATTTGGTAAGACTTCTAAGGAGGGTGTCTATGCCGGCGGCGACGCGGTAACGGGAGCGGCAACCGTGATCCTTGCTATGGGGGCAGGTAAGGCGGCAGCCAAAGGGATTGACGAGTATTTAAGTAAAAGATAAGAGCGATAAGCTGACAGAAGATATATATCATCTGAGCGTGAGACATGAGAAGAGTCTGCCGGGCGGCGGACTCTTTTCATGAAAGAGGTTAGGAAAATCTTAATAATTTGAATAGTAGTTTATTAAGGAATGCAGGTTATAATGATGATGAGATGCAGGAAGGAAAAGAGCACTTATGGCGCCGTATTTTTCGCGAGAATTTGTGTCAGAGAAGACATGGAGGTGCAAGCATGAATATGATGGAACGAAATGAACATTCAAAGGAGCGGCAGTGGCGGGATGATATCAGAGGCGGAAAACAGAAGGAGTACGAAGCCCGGGAGGGGAAGGAAGATGATCTGCTGGTAGAAGACTTGGACGAGGATCTGCAGGACGAGGCAGATGAGGAAGCGGCAGGGATTCAGGGGCTTTTACAGCGTCCTTATATGACAACGGTATTGTTGGGAGTGATCGTTCTGCTTTTACTCTGCATCATTGTTCTTCTTTTTCTGCTTCCAAGAAAGAAGATATCTGATGCGAATGGGAATCTGCAGCAGAATATTACGGAATATGCGCAGGAGCAGAAACTGAATGATACTGTTAAGGATGTATCGGGAGAAGCCGTTGTCGTCAAACTTCCGGAGAAGCAGGATGAGAACAAGGATACAGGTACGGTAAGCGGTCAGGAGACGCAGGCCGGACGGAAGCCAGCAGCAGAGAGAATGCCGGCAAGTGACGAATTTGTCTCTGCAGACGGTGACAAGACAGCAGTAGTGATAGATATAGAGGACGAGAATGATGTGGCATACACCAAAGAATTTATATTGAATGAGGCTTTGCCATATTTTGCAGATAACAACCAGAATGCCATATGGGATCTGGCCCATCTAAAGCGTTATGTGAAGTTGTCATCAGGACTGGAAGGCACGAATCAATATTACTATATGGGCGGCGTAAACAGTAATGGCAGACCGGAGGGTAAGGGACTTGCCATTTATGAAAAGAACAGTTATTACTATGGCGACTGGTCTGACGGTATAAGAAGTGGTGAAGGCGCTTGGTTTAAATTCTATATCGGACAGAAAAATGAAGATAATGCGATGGGGAAATATATGGCGCACAGCTATTCTGGTAGTTGGGCGAATGATCTGCCCAATGGACAGGGGGCGGAACACTATGATGTAGATACGTCTAAGTTACAGGTGAGGGAAAGAATCCTGCAGAATGTAGTCGGAAATTTTAACAACGGACTGTATGACGGAGAAATGTATGCCAATACAGTTGATTATACCGGCAATGTGGAAGAATGGAGCGGTACTGCCGAGAAAGGCGTGTTTCAGCTGTGGAGAGATATGAGTGCGATCGGGGAATGTTCCGTGTGGCAGAAAGTTGACGATTCGTCTCAGTATATGGATATAGACAGGACAGAGAATAAGAATCAGGGACTGCGGGAACTATTGAAGCCGGAGACAAAGTAAAATGCCGGACGCTGTCTGTCATTTATGTTTCTCCTGAAGAGCGCTGCGTTTGAAATTGAGAGAAGGCGTGTCTGAAGGAGAACTATAAAATGGCAGGTGCGTCCGGTTTAACTTTGTGATAATGTTGTGAATGATAGTAATGGGAGTTACTACTCACGGGTTAGGAATGCGGCAAACTGCGCATTCCGTGGAATTATACTGACCTGTATTAGATTTGTATTGCAATTCGTGCAAAATGATTATAGAATAGACTTGTGTAAGGGAGAATTATGGCATTTTTCATAATGCTTTTGCGTAAGAGAAAATCCGAATTGCAATAAGGAGAGTGACCGATATGCCTTGGTGTCCGGTGTGTAAGAATGAGTACAGGGAAGGAATAGCGCATTGTGTGGACTGTAATGTTGCGCTGGTAGAAAGTCTGGATGAGGAGAGCGGTGATGTAAGCGATGCGCAGCAAAAGCAGGAAGAGTTGGAACGTCTGCATAAGATGTATGCAGCGGAACGGTTGAAACGATCGGAAGGCGCAGAGGCGATGCCTGAAGCAGAAGAGATACCGGCCTATCATCCTTATCAGAACAGTGCGGCCAGGGCGGAGGATAACAGATCTTCAGCATACATATTACTGATCGTAGGGATCACTGGTTTTATCTTTATTCTTCTTGTATTTACAGGAATGATCCCTCTGTATCGGAATGAAAGCACTACGAAGTATCTGGTGTGTGGCGTTATGGGTGCGATGTTTGTACTCTTTATCGTGTTTGGCGTTGTATCCATGCGTAATTCCAGGATTTTGCTTGTGAAAGCGAAGTCCGAGGATTCACTGCTAAGTGAGTTGACGAAGTGGTGCGAGAATAATCTTTCTGTTGAAATGCTGGATGCGGAGCTTTTTGCGGAAGAGATCGGAGAAGAACAGAAGTATTTTATACGTACCGACAGGATGAAGGCTATTATCAGCAATAAGTTTATGAATTTAGATGAAGCATTTCTGGAACACTTTGTGGACGAGTATTACCAGAAGCTATTTGAGGACAGATGAAGATAACAGTAATTGCAGTTGGTAAAGTGAAAGAGAAATTTTATCGGGAAGCCATAGCGGAATATGAGAAACGACTCAGTCGTTATTGCAGACTGGAGATCGTACAGGTAGACGATGAGAAAACGCCGGATAAGGCTGGAATGGCGATGGAGCAGCTGATCCTTCGGAAAGAGGCTGAGAGAATCGTGAGATATATCCGGGAAGATGCCTTAGTAGTCACATTGGAGATTCAAGGCAAAGAATATGATTCGGAAGGATTTGCGGCTGTATTGGAGAGAGCGGCAACGCAGGGAATCAGCCATATTCAATTTATCATTGGCGGTTCGTTGGGGCTGCATGAAGAGATTTGTAAGAGAGCTGACCATGCGGTCAGCTTTTCTAAAATGACTTTCCCACATCAGTTGATGCGGGTGATCCTGTTAGAACAGATTTACAGGGGATATCGCATTATAAATAGAGAACCATATCATAAGTGATTATGATGACTGAAAGTATGGTGGTCGGTTAATATGAAATGTGATAAGGCAGTTAAAGGTATTACTGGGATGTGAAAAGATAGCTGCTTTTGGAGATGACGTCGCGCGGTGGCTTGCCCGGAATTATGTAGAGGAGAGTAGCATTATCCGTTAGTATATTGGGAAGAAATCTTATAGGAAATCCGTACCCGGTCGAATTACGAGAGAATAAAGGTATGATTTTGTGTGACACAACATATAGTGAACTATGAGAAGGAATCATAGAAAACTGCCTATACCAACCTTA
>CAMWLJ010000070.1 GCA_947175055.1 uncultured Lachnospiraceae bacterium
TATGTTTTCTCCATACCACCGTCTCTTCCGCCTCTGCCAGCCCCGCCAGCGTGTCTGCATGGCGCAGCACGATACTGTCATAAGCCGGAACGGAGGCGGTAAAATAGTATGTGCCGTCTGTATGGCGGTATACATATGGATCGGCACGCTGTACGATCCAGGGTTCGTTCCAAGTTAATCCACTCTCACTCATAGTGTTCTCCCATCTCTTTTCTATCATAGCACCCTTTTTTACATATTTCCAAAGTTTTTTTCATAAAAGTATACATTAGTTGAAAAAGAGGGAGGGGAAACTCCCCTCCTCTCTTACAGGGCGCACATTTGTTGTGCCACAAG
Source organism: uncultured Lachnospiraceae bacterium (assembly GCA_947175055.1). GTDB lineage: Bacteria > Bacillota > Clostridia > Lachnospirales > Lachnospiraceae > UBA3282. The sequence goes on from CAMWLJ010000070.1 coordinate 337, forward strand.
TATTCTTTTCTTATTTTATTCCGCCGCCGTCAATCCTGCGTCGGACATTGCCTGTCTGTTGTACTCATTCGCCTTCTCCGTCAGCTCGCTCACCCAGTCATTGGCATTCTTCTCGCCGTTGAACACGGAATCTTCCACACCGGCATAAGGGCCGTCGGCTCCTACAAATCCTGCAAATCCAGGGATCTGACAATCACCGAATGGGATAACACCCTGTTTTACCTGATCGAAATAATCGTCAAAGTACTGGCCATATTTCTTATCCTTATCTGTCTGGTCAGCTTCCGCTTTCTTCAAAGTAGGGAAGAATGTAGACTGATAATCTGTCCAGATCTCCTCGTCCATGGTCAGCGGTGCGGGCATGGATTGTTTCCAGATCTCTACGCCTGCTTCCTCATCCGTCAATGTCTTGTAAGCTTCCATCTTGGCCTTCCAGCCGTCCAGTCCCCAGCCCATGAATTTCAGCAATTCATATGCCTCTCTGGGATACTCTGTACCGGAAGAGATGCCGCCGAAATCCAGCACACCGAATTTATATTTTGCATTTGTTCCTTCTACGGAAGGCGTCGCATACGGCACGAATTCGATTCCCTTATTCCTGTATTCCTCGGTATCGAACAGGTTCAGATAAGTCCAGAATGCGTCGATCTGGAAACCGATCTTGCCGGAAGCTCCTGCCCACTCATTAGAACCAAGCCAGGCCACGATCTCCTCTTCCGTCTGCGGCGCGCGGTATTTGCCCTTCATCAAGTCGCCCAGCGCATTCACGCCTACCGCCCAGTTGGTCAGATCGAATTCTTTACCGTTCCATCCAAACTCACCGATACACTCGGGATCTGCCGCCACCGGATAATAAGTCACGATAGAGTGGAACTGATTGAAACCGTAGATTCCCTGATCAGGAGAGGTTACATCTTTAAATGCCTGGATCATCTCATCCCATGTCCAGTCCGTAGACGGCATCGCCACGTTCAGTTTCTCGAATACCGCCATATCCGCATACAGTGCATCCGGGAAAAACTTCATCGGTGTGGACAGCTTCTGGTCGGAGCCATAGTAACCAAGCTTCGCTCCATTGATGGAAGGCAGTACATTCTCATTCTCCGGATCGTTCTCCCAATAAGCAGTCATATCGCCCAGCAGGCTGTTGGAAAGCGCAAAATCGCAATTGCCCAGAATCATGAAGCAATCCGGCGTCTTCCCTGTATTGACCAGGTTCAGCAGCGTATCGTTATACTCTTCCCCTGCTGCCACATAGACAACATTAACCTTGATATTCGGATACTTCTCCGTAAACTTCTCTGCCAGGTATTCTGTCAGCACCTTATTGTCGAAGTTCATATAGGTCAATTCGATCTCGTCCGTAGTCATTTCCGGGAGTGCAGATGCCTCGCCGCCCTCTGCTGCTGCCGCGTCGCCGCTTTCCGCAGCCTCATCGCTCTGTTCCTGGCCCGAATCACCATCGGTGGATGCCGGAGTGCTCCCGCATCCTGCCAGCATGGAAGCCACCACTGCCGTACTCAATAGTACACTCAAAATCTTCCCTTTGATACTTGCAAATTTCATACTCATAAATCCTCCTTATTTTTTATAGGTTCCCGTCCCTCTTAGGAGAGACGGGTAAACACTCTTTGTTGTTACAGATTCCGCTCTGCGGGATCTCAAATATTTCTCGCACTACTCGCCGGTGATACCAGTCCGGTCCACGCTCTCCACGAACTGCTTCTGCAGGACGAAGTAGAGAAGAAGCACCGGCAGGATGGAAAGCATGGTCGCCGCCATCTTGATCCCCTCATTCAGGCTGCCCATCGCCTCACCGGTCACGGAGCCTCCCACCTGGGAATAGCTGTCATTAAAGCCTTTAAGGGCAACCATCAGCGTATTCCAGAAACTGTCTCCCAGAACACCGCACACGTACAGCTGGGTCAGGTATGATTCATTCCAGTACCACACCAGGGAGAACAGGAATACTACCAGGATCGCCGGCGCAGCAGAGGGAACCGCGATCCGCAGAAAAGTCTTAAAATGTCCGCATCCGTCAATCTTCGCCGCCTCGATCAGCGCCTGGGGGATCTGACGGAAGAACTGGAAGAAGATCAGGATATAAAGCTGCGCCTTGATCCCCTGCCCCAAAAAGGCCGGCAGCAAAAACGCCTTAATGGAATCCAGTATTTTCAGATCGTTGTACAGCAGATAGTTTGGCATCATCGTGATCTGCGGCGGGATGATAAAGGAAAAGATCAAAATTCCCAGCATCACGTTTTTCAACGGAAAATCATACCGCGCAAAACCGTAACCGATCACCGCACACATGACCATGTTGAGTAATGTAGGCGCGCCAGCGATCACGACAGACTGCCATAATGTCCGCATAAAATCCATACTGGTGAACGCATCCACATAGTTTTTCACATAGAGTACGCTGGGGATCCAGTTCACGGAACTGTCAAGCAGGTCCGCCCGCTGCATCAGGCTCTTGGAGATCATGTACAGGAGCGGATACAGATAGACGAATCCGATACAGATCAACAGACCATATATGGCGATCAGCTTGCCCACTCCCTGGGTGTCCTTGGAACCAAAAAACCATTTTCTGACCGCATACCTGTCAAGCTTTCTTCTCGGGGCTGCCAACGCCTTTGCCCTAATGGGCGGCTTTTGCAGTTCGCTTTGCTTTCTGCTTTTCATATTGTTCCCCCCTCTTCTCAATCTTTTTGATCAGTCTTTCCTGTTTCTTCTGTTCTTTTCTGAATCTCTTCGCCTTCTTCGCATACACATCTTTCTTCAAAGCCAGCGCCGCCGCGAAGACGATCACCAGAAGCGTCACGATCACCGCATACAGCCATGCCATCGCGGATGCATATCCGTACCCTTTACTGCCTGTGGTGCCGAACATGGCATTCTTGATCGTCTCGATGATGGTGTTCTGTTCATTGTTGGACAGATATACGATGGTATACACCACATTCAAAAGGGTCATCGGCTTGATCGTCGGCAGGGTGATCTTCCAGAAGCACTCCCAGGTGGACCCTCCGTCCATTTTCGCCGCCTCGTACAGGGAATTGTCAATTTTCTGCACAGCAGCCAGGAAGATCAGGATCTGCACCCCGGAATACCACAGGTACATGACGATGTTCTCAAACAACCCCATGATCGCACTGACGATAAACCCCGGCAGAAAACCGATCATCGATTCGATCATGGAAGTATTCATCGCCGGAATGGAACCGGCCCCCTGGGATACCAGCTGCGCCATCACCGGGCCGCTGGCAATGATCACCGGCAGGAAGAAGATCAGTCTGAAAACTCCCTTCCCCTTGATCCTCGCATTTAACAGCAGGGCAATGATCAGCGCAAACACCACGATGATCGGCACCGCCATCACGGTTTTGATCAGGTAAGCTGCCAGCTCCGTGGGGAAGGTCTCATCCTCCTGTAGGATCTGCGTAAAGTTCTGGATCCCGATAAAGGTGATCTCCCTGCCTTTCGGCGTCATCTTCACACGGCTCAGGGCGAAATGGAAAGATTGTGCCAAAGGCCGCAAAACGAAGATGAGCACACCGATCACCCAGGGCAGTACAAACAGATAACCCATCATGCCTTCCCGCTGCTTTAACGACAGACGTCTTCTGCGGACCGTCGTTTCCTGCTTTTCTATTCTCTTATTTTCTTTCATCCGTCCTCACCTACCTTACTACCTTATAGGACAAGCCCTCCAGGGCTATGCCGTCACATGTTACGGATTTCTCATTATAGTTCACGTAGACTTTCACCCCATTGTCGTAGGTCACCACCGCCACATCGTCGGCATTCCTTTCCCGGTCTACGATCACGGCGCCTTCGATCTGTTCGTCGACAGCCTTCAGCCGGTCATAAGTGTCTATGATCTCGTCCCTGTACACACTATAGCGGGATGTATACAGGTCGGAAGAGTTCGTATATAACAGATCCACCGGATCCTCCCAGGTCAGATAGTAGGAGGGAAAGATCCCTGTCTCCACAAGATGCAGGAAATACTCGCTCTTATTCGCCTCGAAGTTAGTGTAGTCCGCGTACATGGGCAGCACGCCTTTTAGTGCGATGGACAGAAACGGCACTTCTTCATCCGTGAAGATATAATCGGAAGTACCTACCGGCATCCCCACAACACTGTCCGTCTTATCCCAGTAACAGGAGAAGGGCTGTTCCATCGCCAGATCAAAGTCCGCCGAAGCCTCCTGCATCGCCTGGGAAAATACTTGCAGATTTTCACTGCGGTTATACTGCTTTCCATTATAGTTATAGCTGTAAAGATGATTCGTCACACCCGTCAGCGCAAGTCTGTTTACTCCCTTTTTCCGATAAGAGGCAAGACTCTCGTTCAGCTTCTTCACTGCCTGCGCAGGTGTCTGGAAACGGAAGCTTTCGTAGATTTCCTTGTAGGTGTTCTCCTGATAGACGCTCTCATCCAGCTTCTTGATCACGTTGAAGGTGGTATTGACCGTATCCGGATTGGCGCGCAGCGCATCCTGGTACAGATACAGCTCTATGTCCTTCTCCTCCGCTTCCTGCATCAGCTTCGTCAGATCTCTCGTGCCGCCGATCTTGGAATCCGCCTTGTATTTGGAGATCGGCATACTCCAGATGCCGCCGTCCTGCCAGCCCTTATAGATAGAGAAGATATCGGTCACCTCTTCCGCCTGCAGGTCATCGTATATGTCCCGGATATTGTCCGTCGTCGTCATGACCACCGGTTTCTTGAAGATCATGCCGTTCTCCCGGTCCGTCCCCAGGAAATCCAGTCGGATCCGGAACTTATCCTGCTTCGCGCTAAGCTTTTCCAGCAAATACTCTCTGTACTTAACGGCAAGACCCGCGTAATCGGCCTGCTCCTCATGGGTGAAGACATACCGCATCCGGATATCGCACTGCGCACGCTTTGCTTCCTGGAGCTGTACTGCGCTCGTTCCTTCCTTGCTCATCAGCTGCTTATAGATACGCCGCAGGGTAAACCGCGGGGCAACCCAGTTATAATTGGTGATCGCGCCGTTGGGATAGGCGGTGATCCTCGCATCCTCCGCACCTTCTTCGATAATTCCCAGCATGGCGAACGCAGAATCCGTGTGCACCATGCCAAACACCGGGGCCAGGACGGGTTCTGCATCGTTGACCGTCTGGTACTCTTCCCAGAAAAGCGACAGCACATAGCTCTCGTCCACACCGGCATTGTCACCCCACACCTTCAGCGTTAACGGCGAAGTGAATCTGCCATCGTTATCCTCCAGATAGATCAGCGCACCATTGCCGTCCGGCATCAGCATGTAGCCCTCCCGCTCATAGGAGTAGGTATAGCCCATAAACGGATAGACATAGATATTACCCAGCTTTACCTTCTCCTGCTGCTCCACAATGGAATCGTTGGGAATCTCCACCGAGATCCCGTCCTCCTGCAGTGCAACCTGCACAGTAAAAGAGATCTGGTATTTGGTCAGGTCCACCAGGGCGCTGAACCCATCGCCGTTTTTCGTCACCGCGATGTCCGCCTGCGCGGAGAGTAGGTCTGACCGTTCTTCATTCACATCGTTCAGGATATCGAACCCGATTCCGGACTTGATAAAATTCTCCCAAGATGTATTCAGCGTCCCGTCGCTCTCCTGCACCGTAGACTCCATGATCGCGCCGGTCTTCTTGTCCCGGACGATCAGGGAAAGGGTCGGTTCGTACAGATACAGGGCCAGGGTGTCGTTTTCCACCACCAGTTCATGTCCTTTGATCGTTGTCACATCTTCCGAAACGATCGCTTCCTCCAGCGCTTCCTTCCTGTCCTGCGCAGAAAGCGTAACATCCGCTACCGCTCCCTGGGCCATGGCAGCTTCGGCACTCGTTTCCGCCGCGTCCCCGCTCTCAGCCGCCGGCGTTTCCTCTTCCGCCAAAGCCTGCAGCGGCGTGAGAAGAAGAGTCGCCGTCAGGCAGGCAGTTATTACTCTGTTTAATAGGATCCGTAATTTTTTATTTGCCAATTCGATACACCACCTCTCCTGCCACTGCCGCAAAGAACTCCACGATCTGTCTGAACAGCACATAGATGATAAAGGTCAAAAGCGCCAGGATCAACACAGTGAATGCCGTCAGGAAAATGATCTTAAAGGTTTCCTTGACCGTATAATTGTTAACTTCCTTGATCGTCATGAAGATCAGGATGACCGTCCATGCCATGATGAAGATCTGCCCGAACTGGATCAGGAACACTTCATTGTAGGTGATCACATTACTCAACAGGATGCACAGCGGCTGGAACAGGATATAAGGAGTCAGCGCAAACGCAAATCCGCAGAACAGCCGCTTGAAACTACCTTCACCGTCGTTGATGGTGCACATCAGGTAATTACATGCCGTCAGGACCACAAACACACCGACGATGGAAAGTACATCATTTAAGATCGTGTACCTGCCCTCCCGCACATTGCGCAGCAGGAAACCGCAGTAGTACTTATTGATAACGAAGATGGCAGTCGTCAGCACGAGCAGCGTTCCCGCCGTCACCCAGGAACTCTTGCCCTCATAGCGCAGGCCGTATGCTCCGTCCACCGGATGTTTCATATAGTAAGTCATATATTTCAACCGCTGCCAATAGCCGCTGTTTCTCGGCTTTTCGACTGCCCGGATCAGAGGATCGAGGATTCCCTTCTTGCGCTGGGCCAGTTTCAGAAGCTGCACGGCAATGATAAACAGCAGCAGCACGCCGGCCGCCTCGATCAGATGGTTCCTCAACCACGTATTCCGCACTTCCCAGAACGCGTCCGAATAGACGGAAAAGGCCTTGGATACTCTCGCATATTTCAGCGCCTGCTCGTAGTTCTCCTCCTGCAGGTAAGAACGGCTCATAGCCTCGTTTGCATAGTCGAACAGACTGTTCATTTCCAGTACCTGCTCAAGAGGTTCCTTACTCTCCGCATAACGTCCATTTTCGTATAGATTCAGTGCATTGTGCAACAGGTTGGTAAATTCGGTCGTCTCAAATACCTGCACCTGCGCCGCATCGGAATCCAAGATATAGATATTGTCCTGCGCGTCCACGTCGATGGCCTCCACCTTCTTGGACAAACCGATACGGAACCGTCCGTCGTCACGGCCGCCGAACACGAACAGGAGCGCGCCCTCCGAGTTATACTCGTAAATATAGCCGTCCGAAGATGCCACATACACATTGTCATGGTTTCCCACGATGACCGCCGCTTCCTTGCCGTCATAGGCATCCGGCTCGATCAGGTTCGTACCGGCGATATTCAGTTTCTTTAAGCTGTACTGCCCCTCACCGGGTGTCACCGTGTAGATCAGTCCCTGTTTGTCGATGGCCACATTGACCGGCGTGGAAGGCAGATTTGAGACCATCTTGGCCAGCTGTGCATCGGTAAAGACTGCTTCCTGCACCATGCGCAGCAGTGTGACCGAAGCGTAGTTGGTTCCAAAATATCCCAGGAAAGTTCCGCCCTCGGTGGGTGTCAGCTGCACCAGGCCGTTAGAGTTACCTTCGCAGACGATATACATGTCACCGCCCGCATTGACCACAATCTTGATCGGTTTGAAGTCGCCGCTGCCATACAGCGGATGATCGGGCTTCGTGTATACCGCCGACACATTGTCATTGCTGTCGAAGACCACCACCTTGCCCGAATGATCCGCCACGTATACGTTCTTATCTTCCGTCACGAACACGCCGTAAGGCTCCGTCAGCTCACCCTCGCCGATCGTTTTTACATACTCCCCTTCCAGAGTGGATACGTAGATCACACCGGCGCCTGCGTCCGCGATATAGAGATAGCCGTCCTTTGTGATCTTCAAGTCACAGGGACGTATCAGGGAATGATCCCCGATCTTACTGAATGTTGTTTTCGGTGTATAAGCGGTCTGAGTCTCCGTCACATAACCGTATCCGTCGATGGTATACGTCTTGTACGGAACCTCCGCCCGCGCCTGCATGGCAGGCTGTAAGAAAAGCACCACAGAAAGAACAGCCAGCAAATATAATTTCCACTTTTTCATGTTCTTTCCCCCTTTACTTGATGCCAGAATGTGCCATCGTGTTCATGATGCTCTTCTGACAGAAGATAAACATCACCAGATTCGGCACAAACATGATCAGCGTTGCCGCCGCTGCAATTCCCTGCCCCGCAACGGTATTGTTGGCGTTGGCCAGCGTATTCATATAGAAGGCGAGGGTACGCAGGCCATCCTCGTTCATATACAGATTAGAACTCTCTACATTGGCCCATACCTGCTGGAAAGCGAGGATCGCGGAGGTGGCGATGGCCGGTTTCACCATCGGCAGAATGATCTTACCGTAAACCACGAAATCCGTTGCGCCATCCATATACGCCGCATCGATCAGTGCATCCGGAATCTGGTCGATGAACTGCTTCACCAGAAACAGGCTGACCGGCATGGCCAGAAGCGGCAGGATATGCGCCAGGTAATTGTTAGTCATGCCCAGTGCATTGATCACCAGATAGCGGGGGATCATCACTGCCACCGGCACGAACATCAGAGCCATATTATTGATCTCCATCAAGGCCTCTTTCCCCTTGAACCTTAACTTGGAAAGCGCAAAACCCGCGGAGGTGGACAGAACGATGGATAAAAGCACATCCGAAAGCGTTACCACCAGAGAGTTAAACACGTAACGGCTCATCGGAATCCCCGATGTCTGCGATGCCTTCATCAGTCCCCGGAAGTTATCAAGCGTCGGCCTCGTGACAAAGAAACGGGGCGGAAACGCGAACAACTCATCCATGGGTTTGAACGCATGGCAGAAGATGAAGATGATCGGCAACAGCATGAGCACTGCCAACGGCGATACCGCCAGGATCAGCTTGATCTGACCTTTTTCAAATTTTTTGGGATTGATACTACTCCCTTTATATCCAGCCATTTTTCCATCCCCCTTTCTAATCTTTCTCGGCAAACAGTTTCTTTGCCATGGTCGAGAACAGCCATACGATCAACAGCAGCACAACGGATACCGCTGCGGCATACCCCATCTCGTAACGTATAAATCCGTAGTCCTCGATATGATTGACGATCAACTGTGCGCTGTAGCCGGGTGTCGGATTCGTTCCCGTCAGGGCAACGCCGATGGCGCCGTTGGAGAACGTATTCACGACCGCCATGACCGCGCCGAAGAGCATCTGCGGTTTCATGGTCGGGACCGTGATGTAGATCATCTCCTGGAACCGGTTCTTGATCCCGTCAATAGCGCCCGCCTCGTAAAGCTCCTCATCTGCATTCAGGATACCTGCCATCATGGCCAGGAAGCCTACTCCCATGCTGGACCACAATGCTACAACGATCACGATCGGTAACAGATACCGGACATCCACCAGCCAGATGATCGGCTCCGTGATCACACCAAGCTTCATGAGGATACTGTTTAGGTAGCCCGTCTGGTCACCGGTAAAAATAATCTTCCACAACACCGTCATCGCCACACCGCTGGTCATGCTGGGCGAATAGAAGATCAGCGCCAGGATCGTTCTGGGCACCTTGGACAACTGTGCCAATATCCAGGCCAAGAAGAAGGACAGGATATAACCTCCCACACCGACCACCAGCACATAGACCACGGTGTTGGGCAGAACATACTGCATGAAGATCTCGTCCTGCGTGATCAGATTGATATAGTTCATGAATCCAGCAAAGCTGGGGAATTCAATCGTATTAAAATTAGTAAAGGAAAGGCCGATCGCAATCACCATCGGAACGATGATGAATATCACGAACAAAAGCAGGTACGGCGCCAGAAACCATTTCGCCGCCGGATTCGCATTCTCCCGCCTGCCTATGCTGTTTCGCTTCTTCCCGGTCTCTGCCCTATGCACTACGGCCGTATTCTTAGCCTGATCCATCGTCTGGCTCATTCGTCCTCGCCTCCCTTCCCGTCTGTCTTACCGAGGATCTCCTGAACCCGTTCAAGGGTCGGAACCTCATAAGGCATGATCACATTGCCGTTCTGGTCGTTATAGCCGAATTCCTCCAGCTTCCGCTCCGTCTCCCGGTTGATCCGCTTGACCGCATTGTCTAACGTCCGCCGCAGGTTCTTACCGTCCACCACCACTGAGTTGTAAGCGTTGGAAATCTCACGCTCTACCATATAAGAACCCGGCAGTCTGGGAGATTCGTTGATCCATTGTGCCTGTGCCAGGATCGTCTCCTTGTCCTTCGTCTTCCAGGGCAGCATGGAGAAGGCTTCCCTGTTGGCCGTATTCCATAAGAAAGAACTGCCGTAAGTGATCTGCAGCGTCTGCCCGAACTGCGCCTGCACCTCTGCAGAAGACCACCACTTCATGAATTCCCACGCCTGTGATTCCCGTTCCGGCGTAGAACTGAACATCACCGTGCTCTCTGCACCACCGGAAGTATAGCGCAGTACATTGCCATCCTCATCCACTTCACCCGGCACCATATGAATCTCCCAGCTGTTGGCGATCTCCGGCGCGGCATTCAACAACATGTTGTAAACCGAATAGTCCGCAATGCCGATAGGCATGGAACCGTTCCGGAAATGCTGATAGAAATTCGGTATATCCTTGGGCAGGTTATAGATCGTGAAAAGCTCCGTCAATTCCTTAAAACCGGCCACGGATTCTTCACTGGTCAGGTTGGAGTCCCCCGCATACTGCGTATACAGAGAGCCGCCATTCTGCAGGATCAGCGGCGTCGTACCGTGGAAGTTCCGCAGCGCCAGCATACCCGCCGTAGGGTAATAGAAATTCATACCTCTCATCTGCAGGGACGGGAGAAGATTTTTCACATCTTGCAGCGTATCCGGTGTTTCCAGACCCAGCTTATCGAAAATATCCGTCCGCACATACAATACCCAAAAATTCATGGTCTCCGGCAGCGCGTAGATGCCGTCGTCGATAGTCGCGGGCACCAGAAGGCCCTCCTCAAACCGATCCGCGATCTCCACAAAATCATCAAACTCCGTCAGATCCTTGACCGCATTCCGAATACCCAGCTCGAACGGTACGGCATAGTTGATGCCGGTAGCAATATCCGGCGCATCCCCGGAGGCGTTGGCCAGGATCAGCTTATTCTGGTCCGGCATCAGCGACAGATCCACCTCAATACCTGTCTTTGCGGTAAAATCCTCGTCGATCATCTTCTGCATGATCTCCAGATACTGCCTGGAACGGTTCACCCACACCTGCAGATGTGTTTCGTCCGTATTGGAAGTCGAGTAAGCCTGTGAGGCAAAAGATGTGGCAAACCGCTTGACACTCGCCCCTGTCGAGGCAAAGAGACCGGCATTCTTCGGCAGCTTGGCGTCTTCCTGATACAGATAGATCCGGTCGATCCCCAGCTGATTCTTGTTCAGACTGTCGATCAGGTTTGCCAAAAACTGGTTAACGGAATTGGTGCTGGTCGTCAGCTCCGCGATACGGAAGCCCAGCTTATCCGGCTCGGAAGCCAGACTCCTGAGCTGTTCCGCTGCCACGGAGGCGGAAGAAAATGCACCGATCTTCTTCACTTTAGGGTTATATATCTTCACACTCTCGCAAAGTGCATCCAGCGTATCCGCATATTCCTCGAGACGGTCAATGGCATCCGGAATATATTTTTCAATGTCCAGATCACGGTATTTATCTTTGTTGGTGCCCGCAACCTTTGTGATCTCCAGATTCAGGTTATTGACGCCTCCCATGATCCGGTCAACCCCCTCCAGCACATGACGGATCGGATCTGCAGAGATCGTGAAGGATATCGTATGCGTTCCGGGTTCCAGATCCAGACTCAGCTTATTGCCCTCTGCATCCTCGAAAGTCTTTGTCTGGTAGCCTTTGGCATACCCTAATCCATAATTGTAGAAAGCGCTGTTGGGTATCTCTCCGTCCACCTCTACATTGACAAACACCGGAAAGTCTGCCTTCTCGCTCTGCTTAAAATTCATCGCCAGATAGTAGGTACCCGCCTTCTCCACCTCGAATTCATAGCTGATCTTCTGTCCGGCCTCGGAGAAGGAAGCGTTGTCGATGGTATTCAGCGTCTTCGTGTCCACCTCATAAGGAGTCAGGTCAATATCGTACTCGCAGGCTGCACGGATCGAGGAGGCGTTCCGCTCCGCCATCTCCTCCGCCTGGATCACAATCAACTCCTGCCCTTCGGCTTCTTTAGAGCCGGAATATTCCGCAATGACAGGCTCCCTGGTCAGACGAAGCTCCCCCAGCAGCATGGTACCTTCGATCATATTGATCTCCAGCTCGTTAACGCCCTTCTGCAGCTCGATCGCCAGCGGTCTGGAATGCCTGTGGCTGGCATCCATAACATACTTCGTCTGCCATTTCACCACTTTATCCGGCATCGGCACGATCTGATTACCATACCGGTCGTAGGACTTCTCCGCCGGATCCTTCCATACCGCCTCGAATTCCAGATCCCGCAGCTCGTAGAACTGATACTCCCCGTTCACCTTCATGGAAAGTTCCAGCGGCAGCACACTGTTGCCCGCGTCCAGATAGTCTATGCTGACATAATAGCGGGCAGTCTCGGGCGCCTCCACGGTCACGACACCGCTGTCGTGAATGTTAAACTGCACCACAGCACTGCTGCCACCGGTCCCCACATAACCATCGGCAGCCGGCACGATCTGGGTACCGTTCACTGCCCGAAACTGCTCTGTCGGCTGGATCACGACCGGCTCCCCCTCATAGTAAGGGCTGCTCAGGCTCTGGCTGACAACGGTATAATTGGTCTCCACCATATCACTGGAAAAATCATCCGTGATATAATTGGATGCCGATTCCGCATTGACTACTCCGTCAGCCGAAACCTTCTCGTTTGTTTCCTCGGCCCACACCGTCAGTCCGCCCGCCGCTACCACCGCGGCCATCACGAAAGCCGACGCCCTGCGCCACTTTGTTCTTGGAAACATTCCTTCACCTTCTTTCCGGCAGCTGCCTCCTTAGGGCGCTGCCTTTTATGCTGAATTGTTTGGTCTCAGTCTTGAACCCCATATCCGCTTCCCCAGACTGCATATCCCTTGTCGGAAAGCGCCGTAAATGTCATCACATTCTTATACCCGAACTGATCCCACTCCAGGATCCATTCGCCCTTATACTCCACACCGTTTAGAACGAGTACCGCCCGGTGACCGTCCTTCAGTTCCCAGGTGCCCTCATAGCTTCCGCTCACCGTGTGGTCTTCATGGAGTACGATATCCTCCGAAGCCCTGATCACCGAGGAAATATTATGTAAATGATTGACCAGTTTATAAGGTCCGGGAATCCTGTGTTCCTCTACCGTCTCCAGCTTTTCCCCTGTATAGCGGTAGGGGGAGACCACCGGCCAGCCGTCCTCATTCAGGAACATCTGGTGTACGCGCACCTGATGTTCTTCTCCTTTACCCTCAAATCTGGTGTGAAAGAACAGAAAATATTCCCCTGTCTCCTCCTCATAACACGCGCTGTTATGTCCCGGCGAAACATAGCCGAAGCGGAACTTGCCGTTCTCTCCCTCTACATAAGGATAGGTAAAATTACCCATCAGCTTCACGCCGTACTTGCCGGCTGCCGAATCATCGAAGAAACTGCCCACGGGCCCTTTACACTCGATCATGTCCTGTCCTTCCGCATCCAGATACGGGCCGTCCGGCTGTTTCGACCGGCATACCCGGATATTGTAACCGCCGTCCGCGGCCAGCCCGCCAAAGGAAAGAAACAGATAATAATAATCGGTCTCCGGACTGTAGAGAATGTAGGGCCCTTCGATCCGCAGATGGTTGCCGCCCAGAAGTTTCTTCCCGTAACCGGTCTCAAGCGGCAGGCCCGTCGCGCTGTCCAGTTCCAGAATATAGATTCCGCCGGAGTAGGAACCGTAGACCATCCACAATCTGCCTTCCTTATCATAAAATACGGCCGGATCCACCACATTCGGCTTTACCGTCGCGTCATAAACCTCTCCGTCTTCATCCGGCATCCCCTCTTCCTGTCCGGACTTTAAGAAAACGCCAAGATCTTCATAGGGGCCTCCCACATTGTCCGACACCGCGAGACCCAGAGCCGAGCGCGGTGAACTTCCCTCACAGTTACAGTAATACATGTAATATCTGCCGTCGGCAAGCTGAATCACGTCCGGTGCCCAGAAAGTATCCGTCCTGGCCCAGTCGAAAGCCTCCTTCATCTCCTGTCTCGCATCGGGAATGATAGAATTCCCCTCATGTACACCGGAGTCCAGCAGCGTCCAGTGCATCAGGTCATCCGTCTTGGCTGCCGCCAGATGAGACCCGAACACATACCAGCTATCTCCCACCTTAATGACCGACGGGTCATGTACGGATACCTCCGAGAATTCATGCTCTATCAGCTCTGTGCCGCACAGATCCACTCCCTGCAGATATTCAGGCATGCCGTTCCCAGTATCCTGCGCCTTCTGTGTCTGCTGCTCACCCGCTTCCCCTTCATCTGCCTTCTCGCTTCTTTCCTCTACATCCCGTGTCTCTTCCACTGCTTTCTCTGTCACTTCCATCTCTCCACCCTGTCCTTCAACCCCGCATGCCGTTAACACTCCTACCGTAAGGACCATACCGGCCATAACCCATTTCTTTCTCATTAAAACCTCCCTCTATGACCATGTCATTGCCAACACTACAGTACTGTTTTCATTTATCTTTTTGTACTTCCAAATAAATTTAGATTAATCTAAATATATAGGGTAACAATTATGCGGGCCCAATAAGTGTCCCGCATAATCTCTCACCAGGTATTTTCAAGGCAAATTGCCTCTATCTTTATATTCTTTTTTGCGATTTTTAATATTATATACACAATTTATAATTTTATCTGATTTCACAAGCCTATTTATTCATCACTTTTAACAAATTACTATATTATTCATTATAACATTCCTTTTGCCTTTTTCAACACCATTTTGCATGCGCACACTCTTTTTGTTAAATAATCCTAAATTAAATATGTCTTTTTTGTGAACAATAACGATGGAAATAAACTAGTTTAGAATTTTCTAAATATTAATTTTCTATTTGATCTAAAAAAAGCAGGGAATCATATCCCTGCTTTTTTCGTAGATCCACTGTATATTTCTATCTGAATCTATCCTTGATAAACAAACCAGTCAAAATCTCCGTATCCTTCTGTTGCCTCGCCGTTGGACGTACCATACATCCCAAGATAAGCACCCGTGAATCCTTCATTTACATCCGAACTGAGCAGTGCGGCCTCCTGTTCCCCACCGAAAGATTCCATCTGGTCTTCGCAGAATCCGTAATAAAACCGATAGGTCTCTCCCGTGCAGAACACTGTCAGATAAATTCGCCCGGACTCAATCTTTCGTTCTTCAACAAGCTGCTTGCCGTTGCCTTCGCACCGATACAGACGCAGCATCCGTCCGCCCTGTGTTCCCTTTTCTGTTCCTCCACACAGGAAGAGGTAATGATATCTGTCATCCTGTACCAGCGCCAGCCCGCATTCTTCCTTC
>CAMWLJ010000071.1 GCA_947175055.1 uncultured Lachnospiraceae bacterium
GCAGAGATGATTCAGGAGATTATGAAGCAGGCAGAAAGCTTATTAAAATAAGAGTGTGAGCAAATTTGAGAGGGTTTGCCCATGGGCGGACCCTCAAACGCGCTTTGCTCATTTTTTTATAGGAAATTGCGACAGTGTAAACCATTCAAGGAGAATGCGGAGCATTCTCTGAATCGTCGCTGCCAGGCGACGATTTTTTAGAGGCAAATACTTTGAAATTCAAAGTATTGAACAGATAAGATGACAGATGTTGTACAGCTAACATGTACAGAAAGAGGGAGATTATGGGAAAAACAGCATTTATGTTTCCGGGGCAGGGTGCCCAGTATGTGGGGATGGGAAAGGATTTCTACGAGCAGATTCCGGTGAGCAGAGAGATGTTCGAGTTGGCAGGAAAAGCCAGTGGTTTGGATGTGGCAGCTCTTTGCTTTGAAGAAAATGAGCAGATCAATATTACGGAATATACACAGATTGCCATGCTGGCCACAGAGGTGGCAATGTTAAGAGCAATAGAGGAAAAGGGTTTAAAGGCGGATGTGACTGCGGGCTTAAGTCTGGGAGAATACGGTGCGCTGGCAGCAAGCGGCGTGATGAGTGCAGAAGATGTATTCAGGGTAGTGCGTAAGCGTGGCATTTATATGCAGGAGGCAGTGCCAAACGGCGGCGCCATGGTGGCAGTGTTAGGCTTGGATACGGCAGCGATCGAGAAAATCTGTGAGGAGACGGAAGGCTGTGTGTCGATCGCGAATTACAATTGTCCGGGACAGATCGTTATCACCGGTGAAGAAGCAGCGGCACAGGCAGCGATAGAGAAACTGACGGCAGCAGGCGCCAAGAGATGCGTGCCTTTGAAAGTCAGCGGGCCTTTTCACTCGCCAATGCTGGCAGGTGCCGGGGAGAAGCTGGCGAAGGAGTTGGAGCATGTTACGATTGAGGAGATCAAGACCCCTTATATTGCCAATGTGACCGCAGACTATGTGACGGATCGGTCGGAGGTGAAGGCGCTTTTGGAGAAGCAGGTGTCTTCCTCCGTGAAATGGCAGCAGACGATAGAGCGAATGATCGCGGACGGAGTGGATACTTTCGTAGAGATTGGGCCGGGTAAGACGCTGTCCGGATTTATGCGTAAGATCAGCAGGGACGTGAAGGTCATAAACGTGGAAAAGGTGGAAGACCTGGAGAAGCTGAATGATCTGATGGCATAGAGATTTCGGTGAAAACGGATTGGAGGCATTTATGTTAGAAGGAAAAGTGGCACTCGTGACGGGTGCAGGCAGAGGAATCGGAGAAGAGATCGCACTGACGCTGGCGGAGTATGGCGCGGATGTGATCGTAAATTATAACGGTTCAAAGGAAAAGGCAGAGAAAGTAGCGGCGAAGATTGAAAAGATGGGCAGAAAGGCCGTGGCGGTGCAGTGCAGTGTGGCGGACTTTGAGGCTTGTGGCAAGATGATCACGGATATGCTGGCAGAATTCGGACATATTGATATTCTCGTGAATAATGCGGGGATCACAAAGGATAATCTGGTGATCAAGATGACGGAGCAGGATTTCGACGCGGTCATCGACACGAACCTGAAAGGGACTTTTAACACCATCAAGCATATGTATCGGCCGATGATCAAACAGAAGGCGGGCCGCATCATCAACCTGTCTTCAGTGACGGGCGTGCTTGGAAATGCCGGACAGGCTAATTATGCGGCATCCAAGGCCGGCGTAATCGGTCTGACGAAATCCATGGCAAGGGAGTTGGCCAGCCGGAACATCACAGTCAATGCGGTGGCGCCGGGCTTTATCGATACGGACATGACGCAGGCGATGACAGATGCAGCGAAAGAAGCGACGGTAGCACAGATTCCGTTGAAACGAGTGGGAACGCCAAGAGATATTGCGGAGACGGTGGCGTTTCTGGCAAGCGATAAGGCGGCATACATTACGGGTCAGGTCATCTCGGTGGATGGCGGGATGGCAATGTAGGTACCTGCCGCTGTAATCGTGGTCAGGAGATCCCATTGTATAAGTGATAGTTATTGAGAAAGCATAAAGGTCGAGAAGAAATTAATCATAAGAAGGAAAATGGAGGCAGGTATGAGCAGACGAGTAGTAGTGACGGGGATGGGCGCGATCACACCGATCGGATTAAGTGTGGATGAATTTTGGGCCGGCGTGAAAGAAGGAAAGATCGGGTTTGACAAGATCACAAGATTTGACACCGCGGACTTTAAGTGTAAACTGGCGGCGGAAGTCAAGGGATTTGAAGGAAAGAACTATATGGATTTCAAGGCGGCTAAGCGGATGGAACTTTTCTCCCAGTATGCAGTGGCGGCAACGAAGGAAGCTTTGGAGGATGCAGGTCTGGATATGAAGAAGGAGGATCCCTATCGTGTAGGTGTAGCTGTCGGTTCCGGAACAGGATCGCTGCAGGCGATGGAGCGTTCCCATACCAGGCTGGTAGAGAAAGGACCGGGCAGGATCGAGCCTCTGTTCGTACCGCTGACGATCTCTAATATGGCGGCGGGCAACGTGTCGATCCAGTTTGGATTAAAAGGCAAAAGTATCAATGTGGTGACGGCCTGCGCTACGGGTACAAACTCCATCGGCGAGGCGTTCCGTGCGATCCAGTATGGTGATGCAGAGGTTATGGTCGCGGGCGGCACGGAAGGCAGTATCTGCCCGATCGGTGTGGGCGGTTTCTCGGCGTTGACAGCGCTGTCTACCAGCGAGGATCCGGAACGGTGCTCAATCCCTTTTGACAAGGAAAGAGGCGGCTTCGTGATGGGAGAAGGCGCGGCAGTGGTAGTCTTGGAGGAATTGGAGCACGCGAAGGCGAGAGGAGCGAAGATCTACGCGGAGGTTGCCGGATATGGCTGTTCTTCCGATGCTTATCATATCACTTCGCCGGCGGAAGACGGCGCCGGGGCAGCGAAAGCTATGGAATATGCGGTGGCTGATGCAGGCATTGCGAAGGAAGACGTTACTTATATCAATGCCCACGGAACAGGCACACACCACAATGACCTTTTCGAGACGAGAGCGATCAAGTTATTGTTCGGTGAACATGCCAAGGATATCAAGATCAATTCTACGAAATCCATGGTGGGGCATCTGCTTGGTGCCGCAGGCGCGATTGAGTTTGTGACCTGCGTGAAGGAGATTGAGGAAGGCTATATCCACAGAACGGTAGGCTATCAGGTGCCGGACGAGGAGCTGGATCTGAACTACTGTAGGGAAGCGTATACGGAGGACGTGGAGTATGCACTGTCCAATTCGCTGGGATTTGGCGGACACAATGCCAGCCTGCTGGTGAAGAAGTATCACGGTTAGTGTGAGAAAAACATTAACCAACTCTAAGGCAGCAAAGAACACAGCCTAAGAGTTGCTAAATGTTTAAGACAAGCTTGCTTGTCTTTGGATTTTGAGATTCCGCAGAGCGGAATCATGGAGGTTAGTGTGAGAGCAAGCCATGCGCGTGCATGAAGGAGGAGATAACATGTCACTTATGACAGCGAAAGAGATCATGGAGATTATTCCGCACAGACAGCCTTTTATGCTGATCGATACGATCGAGGAATTGGAAGAGGGCAAAAGGGTCGTGGCGAAGAAGTGTGTTTCTTATAATGAGCCTTTTTTTGCAGGGCATTTTCCGCAGGAGCCGGTGATGCCGGGTGTGCTGATCGTGGAAGCATTGGCCCAGACGGGGGCAGTGGCCATCTTAAGTCAGCCGGAATTTAAGGGGAAAACTGCTTATTTCGCAGCGATCAACAATGCGAAGTTTAAGGGAAAAGTGGTGCCGGGCGATGTGTTGATCCTGGAGACGGAGATCATTAAGATAAAAGGGCCGATCGGAGTGGGTGCGGCGAAAGCGTATGTGGACGGCAAGCTGGTGACCCAAGCGGAGCTGACCTTTGCGATCGGAGAGGCGTAGTTGTATAGAGCGCTGTCTGCAGTGTATACGAACGGATCATAATCTGAGAAAGTAAAAGGGCAAAACGGATGGGAATTGTAAAATCTCTTAAAATAGGAAATCTGGTAGCAAAAGTGCCTTTGATACAGGGCGGCATGGGAGTGGGCGTGAGTCTGTCATCCCTGGCCGGGGCTGTGGCGGCGGAGGGTGGTATCGGTGTGATCTCGACGGCGCAGATCGGATACCGGGAGCCGGATTTCGATACGGATCCCATTGGCGCTAATCTGCGGGCGATCAAGACAGAGATCCAGAAGGCCAGACTGATCGCGAAAGACGGTATTCTGGGCGTCAATATCATGGTCGCTACGAGGAAATATGAAGCGTATGTGAAGGCGGCTGTGGAAGCGGGCATAGATCTGATCATTTCCGGCGCCGGACTGCCCATGGAGCTGCCGAAACTGGTGGGGAACGCCAAGACGAAGCTGGCGCCTATTGTATCCAGTGTAAAGTCCGCGCAGGTGATCATGCGTTACTGGTGGAAAAAGTATGCAAGGCTGCCGGATGCAGTCATTATTGAGGGGCCGTTGGCAGGCGGACATCTTGGTTTTCAGAGAGAACAGCTTGACGACATCGAGGCACTTCAGTATGACGAGGAAGTAAGGCAGATCATACGGAAGGTGGGGGAGACGGCAGTGGAGCATGACACGGAGATTCCGGTGATCATGGCAGGCGGCGTCTACACCCGGGCTGATATGGAGCATTATCTGGAAATGGGTGCGGACGGCGTACAGGTGGCGACACGGTTTGTGACTACTTATGAATGTGATGCGTCGGATGCCTATAAGCAGAGTTACATCGATGCGAAGAAAGAGGATATTGTGATCGTGCAGAGCCCGGTGGGAATGCCTGGACGAGCGATCCTGAACCCTTTTATGAAGAAGGCGAAAGTAGGGCGGATCCCGCATGGGAAATGCCATCTGTGCATCAGTACCTGCAAGCCGGATGAGACGCCTTACTGCATCACGGATGCGCTGGTCAATGCGGTAAAAGGTAAGATAGAAGACGGACTTTTGTTCTGTGGGGCCAATGCTTACCGAGCTACGAAACTGGAGCATGTGAAGGATATTATGGACGAATTTCGGGTTTGAGTATTTATCTATGGGTGAGTTTTCTACTTTTGGCGCCTGTCGGAGACATAGGCGGAGGCTTTGGCAGGGCTGAAAGGGCAATGTATAATATCGATAACGATAACTGTGAGGGAGAAGATGAGAGCAAGAATTATTGGAACAGGCAGCTGTCTGCCGGAGACTGTCGTGACAAACGATGATCTGGCTAAGATCATGGATACTTCTGACGAGTGGATCAGCAGCCGCACGGGCATTCGGGAGCGTCATCTGGTGAAGGACGAGACGACCGCTGGTATGTCTGCCGAAGCAGCAAGGCAGGCTATGGAGGACGCGGGCGTGTCGGCGGCAGAGATCGATCTGATCATCGTGGGAACGCTGTCGGCAGACAATGTGACGCCATCCTGTGCCTGTGAAGTACAGGCGCAGATCGGAGCGGTAAACGCGGTGGCCTTTGATATCAATGCGGCCTGTGCCGGATTTATGTTTGCGCTGAATATTGCGAATGCCTATTTGCAGATGGGGACTTACAAGACAGCGTTGATCCTGGGGGCGGAGACGCTGTCCAAGATCATGGATTGGAATGACAGAAGCACCTGTGTTCTGTTCGGAGATGGCGCCGGGGCGGCAGTCGTTCGCGCGGAAGAGGGAACGGCGGGCTTACTTGCCTTTGACCAGGGATCGGACGGGGTAAAAGGCGGCGTGCTGGCTTGCAGAGGTCGTTCCAATAACAATCCACTGGTGGAGACACCGAAAGAGCTTTTCTATGTACATATGGACGGGCAGGAGGTGTATAAGTTTGCCGTGACAGCGGTGCCACATTCCCTGCAGAAGACTATCCGGGCAGCAGGGCTTACAGTGGAGGATATTGACTTTTTTGCACTGCATCAGGCGAATATACGAATCCTGCAATCGGTGGCGAAGCGGCTTAAAGTGGCGGAGGATAAGTTCCCCATCAGTCTGGATCACTGCGGGAATATATCGGCGGCCAGCGTGCCGATCCTGCTGGATGAGATGAACCGGAAAGGATTGTTAAAACCAGGCATGAAAATTGCGCTGTCCGGGTTTGGCGGCGGACTGACGTGGGCTTCGGCGGTAATCGAGTGGTAGGCTATGGAATTTGCTATGAAGTGTCGTGAGTCAGCGGCTCTTAGCAATGGAAAGGGATTTTGTGGCGTCAGATCACGATAGGGATAGAAGAGAGAGCAAGAGGAAGGTAGATGAAGATTTATCCACCTTCCTCCTTTTGTTGTTTAATGTTATGCTTATCATGAAAATTAATACTTACATAGCATAGATGGCTGTGCAGAAATGGGGGACGAATATGAAGGTCGGAGTGGATTATTATCCGGAACATTGGGACAGGAGTTTGTGGGAACAAGACGCGGATCTGATGAAGAAGAGCGGTGTCAAGCTGGTGCGGATGGCAGAGTTTGCCTGGAGTAAGATGGAACCCCGGGAAGGTGTCTATGACTTTACATGGCTGGATGAGGTTGTGGCGCTATTTGCCGAGAGGGGCATCGAGGTTATTCTGTGCACGCCTACGAGCTGCCCGCCATTATGGCTGTATGAAAAATACCCGGAGGTGCTGCTGACAGGCAGGGATGGAAGGAAGCAGGAACCAGCGATCAGGGGACATAGATGCTACAATGCACCGAAATATCGTGAACTGGTAGAAACATTTGTCCGTAAAATGGCAGAACATTATCAGAATGCAGTCAATATTGCAGCGTGGCAGATCGATAACGAGGTGGAGGCGGGGTTTTGCTGCTGTGATGTCTGTGCGGAGGGATTCTGGGAATGGGTGAGAAACAAGTACGGCACTCTGGAAGCGGTCAATCAAGCGTACCACAATGAGGTATGGAGCGGCAGCTATTCCGCCTGGTCACAGATACATCCTCCGTTGGGGAGCTTCCCGATCACGCAGTATAATCCGGCGTATCTGCTTGATTATCAGCGGTTCATGTCAGAGAGCACAGCAGGCTATGTGGAGTTTCAGGCAGAACTTCTCAGAGAATATTTTCCGGATACACCGATCACCACCAACACATGGTTCTGCGAGAGCATGCCCGATTTCTATAAGCTGTTCGATAAATTGGACTTTTGCTCCTATGATAATTATCCGACTACAAGACTGCCGGAAGAGGGTTACTATTCGCATGCCTTTCACCTGGACTTTATCCGTGGCGTGAAACAGAGAAACTTCTGGATCATGGAACAGCTGAGCGGTACACCGGGATGCTGGATGCCCATGGCGCCTACGGTCAGACCGGGGATGATCAAAGGCTATGGGCTGCAGGCATTTGCGCATGGAGCGGATGCGGTGATCCATTTTCGTTTTCGCAGTGCGACAGGCGGGGCAGAGATGTTCTGGCATGGTCTGATCGACCACAGCAATGTACCGGGCAGGCGATACGCGGAATTTGAGGAATTATGCCGGACAGTGGACACATGGAAGGACATGGAGGGAACTGTCGTACGGTCCAGAGTAGCGCTGTTATGCGGCTTTGAGAGTGAATACGCATTTCGGCTGCAATTGCAGACGGCTGGTTTCTATTACATGGAACAGCTGCAGGCATATCATGATGCCTTTTCCCACTATGGTGTGAATGTGGATATCATCAGTCAGGAGGCGGATCTGGAGGGATACGATATTGTCGTCGCGCCTGCAATGTATGTCCGGTCCCAGAAAGCTGTGCGGCAGCTGCATGACTTCGCCTCCCGCGGCGGCATTGTGCTTTTGACGACCCGCAGCGGTGTGAAAGATGAACATAACAACTGCATCATGCGGCCGCTGCCAACTGACTATGCAGATATGACCGGATGTGTAGTGGAAGAATATGATGCGACAGGGACAGATAAGATAATGATCACAATGGACGGGGAAGACTATATGGGTACGCACTGGTGCGATGTGATCCGTACGGAGGGCGCGGAGATTCTTGCTGTTTATAAAGAGAATTTCTATGCGGGCAGACCTGCGGTCACACAGAACGCTTACGGGAAAGGGATCGTATATTATGTCGGGACCGTGGGACTTCCTGCACTCTGCCGCAGGCTGGCCGAAAGAACGCTGCAGCAGGCGGGAATTTCTTATATCATGGATCTGCCGGAGCGTGTGGAAGTGACAACACGGGATAAAGAAGGCCGGCAGTTTATCTTTGTCTTTAACAACGACGGGACTGCGAAAAACTTTCTGTTTGAAGGAGAACAAATAGAGCTGGATCCGTTCGAGATGAAGCGTTTCGAGAAGGCGCTATAGATATTCTTCGTTTCACTGGGGGAGGGTGGATGAAAATTTATCCACCTTCCTCGTCTTATCATTCGATGATATAATTCTACGAAAATGAAAATACTAAAAATTCCGCCGATTGTAGATCAGGTCGTACAGATTTAAGGAAGAGATCATGGCAGTGACTTCTTCTACGGATTTTTTGTCAAATTTCTTCAGGATATGGTTGATTTGGGTTTTCACTGTGGACATTTCTACGTGGCGCAGGGCGCAGATCTCGCGTCGGCTTTTGCCATCCAGCAGAAGACGCAGAAGCTGCAGCTCCGTGGTGGTCAGGGAGGATACGATGTCTACGGCGAACAGGAAGCTTGTCTCATAGGTCTTTACCCGTTTGAATTCGCCGAGGATCTTGGAGGCCAGCTCCGGACGCAGTGGACTCTGGTTAAAATAGGCGTTGCGGATACTCTCCAAAATCTCCTGGGGGGGGGCATTTTTAATCAGGTAATCGGTCACACCGAGACGAAACGCCGTAAAAATCAAATCATCCTCCTCATAGACCGTTAGAATGATGATCTTAGGATCCTGCTTTGTGCCGAGGATGCTCTCCACGGCCCGCAGGCCGGCATCTGGTGTTTCCATCTCGATATCCATGAGGATCACATCCGGCTGTGTCTGCAGAGCAAGGGCGACGGCATCCTTACCGGTGTCGGTGTCGGCCACGACCCCCATATCGGGAGCGGCATTGATGATCTTCTTATATAATCTGCGGAGAGGTTCCGTATCTTCCGCAATCAGGACTTTGATCAGTGAATCAGACATTTTCGTTTCCTTTCCGGCGCTGTTTTGGCGTAGTCTCTCAGATCGGGAAGAAGAATCTGGAAAGTGGTGCCCTTTCCTTCTTTGCTTTCTACGCTGATACGCCCTTTGTGCGCCTGTATGATCTGATGGGTAACCGTCAATCCGATCCCCCAGTGCTCAGCGATGGGGTGGGAGGTGAAAAACGGTTCAAAGATATGGGACAGGTTCTGCGGCCGTATGCCAAGACCGGTATCCGAGATCGAGAGAGCGATCCACGGCTCCAGGGAACGCAGCGTAAAGATCAGATTCTTCCGTTCGGGAGGAAGATCGGACATGGCATCCACGGCATTTGTTACCAGGTTATGGATGGCCTGCTCGAAGTAATCAGCATCCAGGAAGGCCGGCGGTACATTGTCCACAACATTTACGGATACATGGAAATCTGTCAGTTCCGCAGACATACGGGAGACAATGCGGTGGAGCAGGGCTTCTAAGTCGGCATTCTCCAAGGTCAGCGTGGAGGCTTTCGTGCTGCGGTGAATGACGTCCAGCCGTTGATAAAGGTTTTGACAGCGTTCATTGATATGGGCCAAGTCCCCGCGGTTCTGTTCCGGAACGTCCAGAAGTCTGATTTCCGCCTGAATGGCCAGCAGCTCATTCTTCATATAGTGGCAGAAAGACTTTGACGTAGTGTTGGCAGCATCGATACGGCTGGAGATGGAGAAGTTCTCGGCGCTGACCTTGCGTGAAAAGCGAAAGAGCATGACAATGCTAAGGCAGATCGTCAGCGTGGCGCACAGTAGATACCATGGGAAAATGATATACAGCATGTTGTTGTCATACAGCGGCAGGGAGATATAGGTAGTATAGCCGGAAAATCGTGAAAACCGGATGGGATGCATCGGAAGCATGCCAAACAGGATCAAATAGGCGATCATGATCAGGGTATAGCCGGCGGTCTCGCCGTAGGCAAAATATTTAAAGTAAGGAAAAGAATAAATCTGGTTTCTGGGGCGGAACAGGTTTAAGATGCTTGCGATCACCGCCGCATTATTCACAAGGGCAGTCAAAAGATGGATTCCCTGAAGGAACATTTCATAAGTCCCGGCGCTCATCAGATCTGGATAAAAGAACAGATACAGGAGCTTTTCTGTCAGAGGGTCATACAGGATCCATTCCAGCAGCAGGAAGATACCCAGGCTCCGCAGGAGCTTTTCCGATCTGCTTTTGGTGGAGCGGCTTGTGTAGACAACGGAGAAGCGGCAGCCCATGTAGATAGCAGACAGTGAGAACAGATTTAAGGCGCGCAGGATCAGATTTCTGGAAAGAGGAACAAACATCAGATCTTTCCAGAGACTCTCAGATAACAGGAAGTAATTACGGGTAATGTTGTAGTAACGGACATCCTTGGAAAGATACAGCAGCATAAAAAGAACGGCTGCAAAATACAGCAGGCCGGTTCCCAACAGATAACGAACGGAAGCTCTTCGGTCTTTCTGGATAGAAAGAAAGACGATGAGCAGAATAAAAGCGGAAAGCAGGTATAGCATGGGGAGAATTCCTTTGTAGCAGACGATGGCATGTTTAAAATGTCAGTTCTAAATAAGTAACAAAAACGAGGACTGCGCAATCGCTGCGGTGTCCGTTGACAGTATACCATAGGAAAACAGAAAGGTCAAAAAGAGATGAAACTAAGCACTTCAGGAAAAAGGCATGTGAGGATTTGGGCAACGCTTCTACTGTTGGCGGCGCTGCTTCTATGGAAATTTTCCCCATGGAGTGTCGGAACTTCCGATCATGGAGAATCACTCTCAGAGGGTGATATTCCGCTTACACAAGCTACGCTGCAGTACTACATCTGGAAGGACGAGGAAGTATATGTGCGGGAAGTGGTCGATGCCTGGAATGCATTGCAGGGGCGAGAGGCCGTCGTGCTGCATGTGCTCTCAAACAGCGACCATGAAACGTGGCTGAAAGCCTATGACGGAAGTATGCAGGTGGATCTGATCGGCCTGCGGGGCAATTCCAACGTACTGGAGTTACAACAGAGAGGTCAGCTGTTGGGGTTGGGGTCTTATATACAGAAGAGTGGTCTGGATGTCAAGGCTTACGGTAATATGTTTAATGAGATCATCTGCGATGGAGAATACTATGCCCTACCCACCCGCAGTACTTGTTGGGCGCTATATTATAATCGAACCCTGTTCGATCGGAAGGGGATCGACTATCCGAAGGAGATGACGTGGGAGGAGTATCTTGCGCTTGCGAAGGAGATGACCTGGGAAGAGAATGGAGTGCAGATCTGGGGCGGTTACTATCCGCCATGGAACTATAATATGATGGCCGCGCAGAACGGTTATTATCTTCTGGATGATAATCTGAAGCCTATAGAGCAGTGCTTGGAGATGCTCAATCGCCTGTATCGTTCTGGCACCCATGTCCCTTATGCAAAGATCAAGGATCGGGGAGACGATTGCAGGTATGATTTCGAGGAAGGCAATATCGCCATGATCATTAACGGGGAATGGCTGGCCAATATGCTTCTGGAAGATGAGGCGGCAGGCAAAAACGTTCCGGAATGGGATATCGCGCCTCTTCCTGTGCCTGCCGATGCAAAAGGTAAGATTTCGGTAGGACAGTATCAATTCACCGGGATCAGTGCCCACTGCGAATATCCGGAGGAAGCTTTTGCCTTCCTGGAATTCCTTTGCGGGAATCCGGGTGCCAAGATCTATGCAGGAAATGCCGTGATTCCAGCTTACTACAGCGATGAGATCCGGGAAATCTATAAGGAATCTTTGAGCGGAAAGAATACCAAGGTGTTCTTTGAAGCGGAGCGAATTCAGGAGCAGCCCATGTGGATCGGATACAATAATCTGATGGAAATCTATACGACAGTGGCAGAGGAATATCTTATGGGAGAAATCAGTCTTTTGGAAGCTATGGAACGGTTTGCGCAGGAGAGGATGATATTGTTGGAAGAGCCGTAAAGCGTCCCAGGGCAGAGCTCATGCCAAAGAACCCCTGTCATGCACAGCCTGCCGCCTAGCGAGCGGCATGATGATCCATGCAGGGAGGTTGAAAAAATATCCGCCTATGCAGAGGGACGAAAGCAAATTATAATTGCATTGACTGATGGTCCTGCATGAGCAGGACCGGGAAATTATAACGAACGAGGGAGGAAAAACATCATGAAGAAAAGTAAAGTAATGGCGCTGTTTCTGAGTGCCGCGATGATCCTTGGTCTGACAGCCTGCGGAGGCGGTGATGCACAGACGAGTACCGATTCTGCAGAGACACAGACAGATTCAGTGGCAGATTCCGATTCTGCGGAAGCTTCCGATGACGGTGCGGAGGCACAGACAGAGAATGTGGACGGGGAAAAGATCGTGCTCAACTTCTACGAGCATTCCGACGGCGAGGCGATCGCCAGACAGCAGGCGGATGCGTATATGGCACTGCATCCTGAGGTGGAGATCAATCTGTCTATCATAGCGAACGACGATTATGATGATAAGATTAAGGTCATGCTGGCAGGTGATGCGGATATCGATGTATTGTGGGTGCGTAGCGGTAATATCAGACAGATGGGTGTTGACGGAGCGCTGTTAAAGATGAATGACCTGATCGATGCCAATGAGGTGGATTATTCCCTGTACGGTCCCATGGGGGAGACCTGTAAAGACGGAGACGATATTTATGGTATGTGTGCAAAGAAAACATGCTGGCTGCTGTGGTATAACAAGGATCTGTTTGACGCGGCTGGTGTGGAGCTGCCTACGGATCTGACATGGGATGAATATGCTGATCTCTGCCAAGAGCTGACAACGGACGACTTGAAAGGCGGTCTTACAGTAAACTGGACTTATCTGATCGGGGCACAGACTCAGGGAGAATATCTGACAGATGACGATCTGACTTATACAAGGGAATATGCGGAATTCTTACATAGGATCTGGGTGGAGGACGAATCTAATTACAGTCTCGAAGAAATGAGCGGTTCTTTTGACGTAAACGGTGTTTTTGCAGAAGGAAATACCTATATGATGATCAACGGCGACTGGACTTTCCTGCTGTTCCCGGATGCAAATCCTGAATTTGAGTGGGGCGCGCTGCCGCTTCCTCATTCTGAGAACCAGGAAGTGAACGCTTCTATGGGCAGTGCAGATGCACTTTGCATCAACTCCAAGAGCAAAAACGCGGAAGCGGCTTTTGATTTCATCAAATTCTGTACGTATTCCGATGAGGGAGCTGCTATTTACGCGCAGAATGCGACTGTAGCTGCATATCCCAGTGAGGCGGCACTTGATGTCTACAACGAATACGTGAAGGTTCCCGGAACAGAGTATGTATTCTCATCCGTATGCAGTCCTGAGGATGGAGCACATCCGAACTATTCTGAGATCAAAGATGCTTACAGTTCCGAAGTGCAGGAATATCTTCTTGATAATTGCACCTATGACGAGTGTATGGAAAACTTCCTGGCAAGAAGGGAAGAAATTCTGGCGAAGTAGAAGTAAAGTCGTGTCCGGCATTTTGGCAGAACAGAATGCCGGACATTGCTTTCAGGACGAGGAGGTATTCATGAAGGAACGCAAGGAAAAAAAGACAAGACCCAGAGCGAACAGTCGTTTGAACAGAAAGGAATGGGTGGCCGGGTATCTGTTTCTGCTCCCCAACTTCATCGGCTTTCTGATCTTTACGGCGATTCCCGTCGTCATGGGTTTTTATATCAGTCTTACGGATTACAGCGGGTATGGGGAAAAGAATTTCGTGGGGATTGCAAATTATGCGAAAATGTTTAGCGACAGTGATTTTCAGGCTGCCCTGCAGAACAATCTGATCTACTCGCTGACGAGTGTCCCGCTCACGATTCTGTTTGCGCTGCTGCTGGCGCTGGCTCTGAACCGTAAACTGTATGGAGGAAAGCTGTTCCAGACCGTTTATTTTTTCCCGAATCTGACATCTATGGTAGCGGTGGGCTGTGTATGGCTGCAGATGTTTAACTCCAAGAAAGGCCCTATCAATCAGATGCTGACCGGACTTCTGGGCGTGGATAAACCGCCGAAGTGGTTTATGGGAACATCGACAGCGCTGATGACAGTGGTGATCGTAGTAGTCTGGAAACAGGCAGGCTATTATATGGTCATGTTTATGGGTGGCTTGAAGAATATCCCGGCGCATCTGTACGAGGCGGCGAAGATTGACGGGGCCGGACCATGGCAGTGCTTTAAGAATGTGACATGGCCGATGCTTTCCCCGACAACTTTTATGGTAACGATACTGACTTTTATCGCCTCCTTCCAGGTGTTCGATATCATCAATGTCACTACGGAGGGTGGGCCGGGGCGAGCCACAGAGGTCTTGGTCATGCGGATCTATAAGGAAGCCTTCAAATATGCCCGCATGGGATATGGTTCCGCGATCGGTTACTTTTTGTTCTTTATCATCTTCGTTATTACGCTGATCCAGTGGCGGGGACAGCGCAAATGGGTTGTAGAGTAGGAGGGGGCTATGAAGAAAAAAACGCAAGCAGGGAAAATAATTCTTTTTATTGTCTGCTGTCTGGTGGCGGTCATCATGGTGATCCCTTTTATCTGGATGCTGAGTGCTTCTTTTAAACTGAAAAATGAGATCTTCAGCGTGCCGATCCGTTGGATACCGGAAGTATTCCATGCAGACAATTATGAGACCATTATGCAGAAGATCAATTTTCCACGGTACTTTTTTAATACGGCTAAGGTGACGATCATCATCACGCTGCTGCAGCTTTTGACCTGTTCCATGGCGGCCTACGCCTTTTCCAAACTGCATTTTCCGGGGCGTGATACCATTTTCCTGGCGTATCTGGGAACGATGATGGTGCCGTGGCATGCGATCATGATCCCACAGTTTATCGTTATCCAGAAGCTGCATCTGTATGACAATCACTTATCGCTGATCCTGACAGGAGCGTTCAGCGCATTCGGGGTGTTTGTGCTCCGTCAAAATATGCTGTCGATCCCGGACAGTCTCAATGAGGCGGCGAAGATCGACGGCTGCGGGCCGGTAGGCATCTATTGGCGGATCATCCTGCCGTTGACCAAGACGGGCCTGGCGACGCTGACGGTGTTGACCTTCAACAATGTATGGAACGACTATATGGGGCCGATGATCTATCTGGATAAAGACACGAACCGGACGATCCAGCTGGGTCTGGCGACCTTCAAGCGGCAGTTTGATACGGACTACGGCGCGATCATGGCCGGCACGGTGATCTCGCTGATCCCGGTGGTGATCATCTATGTCGTGGCGCAGAAATACATTGTGGACGGCATTGCCTACTCGGGCGTAAAAGGGTGATGGTGTGGGAGGACCGCCTGCGGGTGGTCCTTTTTCTATAGGAGATAACCCCGGCTCGCTTTCCATCTTAAAGCGGGAGTGTACGTTTTATAAAGTGTAAGGGTGGGAAAGCAATAGGCGGATCTGCTGTAATGTAGAGTGTCCGGGGACAGATTGGAGAAGTGGGGGAGCATGAACGTGAGAGAATTTGTAAAGGTAAGAGGTAAGAAATTTTATAAGGGCGATGAAGAAATCCTGTTTAAGGGGATCGGTATCGGATCCTGGCTGAATCTGGAAC
>CAMWLJ010000072.1 GCA_947175055.1 uncultured Lachnospiraceae bacterium
GCTGTAATTGCCCTGCATGATCCACGATACTTCACACACCTCATAGTCCATATCGCCGATAAAAAGCTTCGTGATGTGGCTAAACCTGTCGGCATTTGCAGCAATACCGTCCAAGATCGCCTGACAGGATTCTTCATATTCACCGCCCCATCCGCCGATGATCAGCTCCTCCAGCCCCGTAAACTCCGAATCAGCCAGAATCTCCTCCAGCATGGTCTCTGCTTTCTTCCCGTTCTCATAGTCCTCATAATCATAAGAATACGTCTTACTCTTTCCAGTTTGGTCTGCCATAACGTCCTCCTTCTCCAACCGTTCCGTTCCAATCTGCTCCAAGACGGCCCATTGCCTTCTATGTCCGCCGCCTCTTTTTCCATATTGTAACATACCTGCCTGACAACGTAAACGGGACATAAATAGCTTGTCTTGCCCTGAAATCTTGTCAACACCCTACCCACATGGTAAGATGAACAGGCAGAGCCAATCTGCAGCCATTACTATAAAACCATTAACAAGCAGACCCGCGCACTTACTCCGTTACCCACGAATGCGCCAGGAAAGAAAAGAGGATCCTACCGTGCTAGATAAGCAGCTCATCAAAGAGATTACCGGCTCCACCATTTACAACAGAGGATTAGAACTGTTCCGGCAGAATAAAGTACTGTCTTTCGATTTCACAACAGAGGACGAAGACATCTACGTGAAAGCCGTTGTCCAGGGCAGCGGTCGGAAAAAATATAAGGTAGAACTTACCTACAATTCCTTCTACGAGGACGTGGCTGACTGCTATTGCGACTGTCCTGCATTCTATAGCTACGACGGCCTCTGCAAACATTGTGCCGCCGTGCTTTTCGCATGTGAACACCATCTGGAAGAACAGCACTCGATCTTCGACTACATCGCGGAGCCCGGTCGTAACGACCGACCACGCAGACTCGCTGATTATCTCGGCTATGAGAACGGCCGGTTCCTGCCCCGATCCCATTCCCGGGAGACGACGCCGGCTATCCGGGAATTGTTGCGCCGCCAGAGAATCAAGTCCACTGCCTCCTTAATGCAGGGCGTGCCTTATGAGCAGGTGACCCTGGAGCCTATCTTCAAGTGCGTTGACAACAACGCCTCAGTGGAATTTAAGATCGGGATCGGCACGAAATATGTACTCAAAGATGTTTTCGAGTTCGCACAGCACATGGAGGAAAACACCGAATATTCTTACGGCAAGAAACTAAGCTTCCTCCATACAATGACCGCTTTTGAACCACTTTCACAGAAACTGATAAAATTCATCCTCTCCTGGGTGCAGGAGAACAAAGACCACTATCTGGAATACAATTACTATTCCTACATGACATCCTACGCGAAACTGCGCCGGATCCCTCTTGGCAGTGCAGAATTTGAAGAGCTTCTGGCCCTTATGCATGACCATGCCGTCACCATCGACATCAACGGTTCCGGCGAAAAGCTCTGGCGCCAGACAGATGACAAGCCGGACCGCCGGCTTAGCATCCTTGGCAAAAAAGACGGCATTGAGGTTGAACTTGAACCTTCTCTGGAATTCCATGCCGCACACATTGTCTTTACTTTCCGGGACGGGTTGATCTATCGGCAGAACAAGGACGAGCTAATGCCGGTACAGGACTTTATGTCCTGTCTGCCGGAACTGCCAGGGACATCCTTCTTTGTTGACAAAAACGATATTCCGACATTCTGCCGAGAGCTGCTGCCGCTGTTAGAGAATCATTACCACTGTGAAAAGGTTGGCTTCGACGAAACCGCTTACGGCGTGGAACCTGTCTCCTTTGAAATATATCTTGATGCACCGCAGAAAAACTTCATCACCAGCAAAGTCTATGCCATCTACGGCACGAAAAAGTATATGGTCTATAAGAAAGACGAGGAGCGCGCAGGCCGTGATGCGATCCGTGAGATACAAGTCGGAAACGCGGTAGCCTCCTACTGTAATGCCTATGACGAAAAGGAATACGCCATGGTCATTGCCGACGATGAGGAAAAAATCTATGAACTGCTCACCTTGGGCATCCCCCGTTTCCAGACGCTGGGAGATGTGTATGTCTCTGATGCCCTGAAGAAAATCCGTGTCATCAACAGCGGCAAGATGGAAATCGGGATTTCACTGTCGGAAAATCTGTTGGAGCTGACCCTGAATGCTGACCAACTGTCCCGGGAAGAATTAATCGAAATTCTGTCAAAATATGACAGGAAGAAGAAATATTTCCGCCTGAAAAACGGCAGTTTCATCCCCACGGAGGACGAAGGACTGCAGGCACTGTTGGAGATCAAGGACGATCTGAACCTGACCGGTGCACTACTAAAGAAGGAAACCATCACCCTGCCCAAGTATAGAGCGCTCTACCTGGACAGCGAACTGATGGAAAAACAGAACCTGCAGACTACCGAAAATCAGGCTTTCCGGGAACTGGTCCAAAACATGAAGACCGTAGAGGAAAACTCTTTTGAGGCGCCTGCAAGCCTGGAATCTATCATGCGCCCTTACCAGCTCGCCGGCTTTCTCTGGCTTAAAACATTGTACCGCAACGGCTTCGGCGGCATACTGGCCGATGATATGGGACTTGGCAAGACACTGCAGACTATCGCTTTTCTGCTGTCGGAATATCTGGAAGCGAAGGCGTCAGACAATAGGCGTGCCCTGATCGTTACCCCGGCCTCCCTGGTCTTTAACTGGAAGAATGAGTTCTCCCTTTTTGCGCCCGGTCTGCCTGTTCGAATGGTAACCGGAGCTGCCGCCGAGCGCCGGGAGATCATCCGCAATGCGCAGAGTCGGGATATCCTGATCACCTCCTACGAGCTGTTAAAAAGGGATCTGGATGCTTACATGGGCGTGACCTTCTTCTGCCAGATCATAGACGAAGCACAGTATATCAAGAATCACAACACGCAGGCCGCAAAAGCAGTCAAAAGCATCGAATCCGGCTGTCGCTTTGCCCTCACCGGAACGCCGATCGAGAACCGGCTGAGCGAGCTCTGGAGTATTTTCGACTACCTGATGCCGGGTTTCTTATATGGCTACCAGCGTTTCCGGACAGAGATTGAGATTCCCGTCGTGCAAAGTCAAGACGAAACCGCCATGGGAAGGCTGCAGAAAATGGTTCGCCCTTTTATCCTGCGACGACTGAAGAAGGACGTTCTCACCGACCTGCCGGACAAGCTGGAAAAATGCATGTTTGCTAACATGGAAGGCGAACAGCAAAAGCTCTACCACGCCCATGTACAGCGGATCCGCATGATGCTCGACAAGCAGTCGGATGAGGAATTCAGAACCGGTAAGATACAGATCCTCTCAGAGCTTACCAAACTGCGTCAGCTCTGCTGCGATCCTGGGCTAATTTATGACAACTATGAAAGCCCCTCCGCCAAATCCTCCCTCTGCGTAGATCTGATCAAAAACGCGGTTGCCGGCGGACACAAAGTACTTCTGTTCTCGCAGTTCACCTCTATGCTGGAGAATCTGCAACGGAAACTGGAAGAAGAAGAAATCTCTTATTATGTGCTCACAG
Source organism: uncultured Lachnospiraceae bacterium (assembly GCA_947175055.1). Classification (GTDB taxonomy): domain Bacteria; phylum Bacillota; class Clostridia; order Lachnospirales; family Lachnospiraceae; genus UBA3282. The sequence goes on from CAMWLJ010000072.1 coordinate 3,534, forward strand.
GCTCCACACCCAAAGAACAACGTCTTGCGCTGGTAGAAGATTTCAACAACGATGCTACCAATGTATTTTGTATCTCACTGAAAGCAGGCGGAACCGGATTGAATCTGACGGCCGCCGATATCGTCATCCATTTTGACCCCTGGTGGAATCTGGCGGTACAGAATCAGGCTACCGACAGGGCCCACCGGATCGGCCAGACCAATGTAGTGAATGTCTATAAGCTGATCATGAAGGATACCATCGAAGAGAATATCATGAAACTGCAGGAGCGTAAGAAAGAACTGGCCGAGCAGGTGCTGTCCGGAGAAGATCTGGGAAGCGGCAGCTTTACAAAAGAAGAACTGCTGGAGCTGCTGGCGGTATGAGGTAATGCAAACTATATCGGCTTCTGAATTTGAAACGTGTCTTGAAGCAGCAGCCAGTTCGGCCGAAAGAAGCGCATGATCTGCCAGTATCCCATTCCCCGCAGACCGTACGCCGGCAGGAGAGCAAACTTTTCCCGATAGCTTCTGACATCCTCGAACCACACTTCGTGCATCTGCCCGTCCTTTTCATACCGGAAAAAGGGCGACATGGCTACCTCGTCAAACTGGATCGGAACACCGGCCTCTATGGCGATCCGCACAGCCTCCTGATTGCTGACAGTGATCGCCCGCGAAGAACCCTGAACAAAAGGCAGCGTCCAATCATAGCCGTAATTCGGAATCCCCAGATCGATCTTGGACGGCTCGATGCGGGTGACTGCATACTCCACCACCTCCCGCACTTTGTTGACGGGCGCCACTGCCATGGGCGGACCATAAGTGTAGCCCCATTCGTAGGTCATGAGCAGAACACTGTCAGCCGCCTCCCCCAACAGCCTGTAGTCCTTTCCCTCATAGAGAAGACCGGCCTGGGTATCCGAAGTCTTGGGCGCCAGAGCCACAGACACATGATAGCCGTATGGGGAAAGAAAGTTCCTGACATCCGCCACAAAATCGGCGAAAGGAAGCCGGTCCTCAGGCCGAATGTATTCAAAGTCGATATCCACTCCCTGAAAGTTCTTCTCCTGAACGGTGGCCAGCAGATTGGAAAGCAGGTTGTCTTTGGCTGCCGGATCATTCACCACGGCAGAGATCAAAGCGTTATTGAAATTTCCGTCCGGCCCGAGAGGCGTCAGCGTAAGAACCGGCCGCACACCCGCCTGCAGCGCAGCACTGATCATGAAAGTATCGTCCGGCGTCGGCATGATCAGTTCTCCTTCCGTGGTAAATCCGTAAGAAAAAACAGAGAGAGAAGAAAGATACAAAAGCGTCTCATCCAGAACGCTCTGTTGAATAAAAGGATAGGCATAGCCGTTCACCCAGGCAGGATAGGAAGGCGCGGCAGTCTCCCCCGACGATAGAAGCAGTGCCTGCCCCAAAGCCAGCGGATATGGATAGACAAGTTGATTATCATAAATAACAGAAGATACCGGTATCCCATGACTCTCAGCGATGGAATCCACAGTATCTCCCTGTTTTACTACATATATTTCCATAAGCAGATCATCCCTATAGGATTTTCTATATTCTATGCTGCCTCAATTCCAATAGGTGCTTGAACTACTGACAATTTTTGTCTCTCCGTTTTCCCTTTTTGAATAAATTTTGGTCGTGCCCCACCACTGCGCGCTCCTGTCGTCCTCCCTGACATCATAAGAATAGGATGCCTCAACCGCCAGCTGCGGATACCTTCTTACAAGCTCCTCAAATACGCGGGTGATCTCCTTATCCCCTACAGGCAATACTGCGGTAAGAACTGTTCCCGTGCCCTCCCATTCCAATTCTTCTGTTGAAAACTCCTGTGAGAAATAGGTCTTCACACCTTCAAATACCGATGATGCATCTTTTTCATGGGTACAGATCATAATATCCATTCTTTCGTCCATTTAACGTTTCCCTTCATGCAGCCCGTCTGTATGCACACATGCGTGCATATGTTTCTAAACAGACAGAATGTCGCAAGCGATCGGTGCATAAAAAAGTTTGGCGACTTTCTCCCGGTCAGTTGTCTGCCCTAAGATCCACATCAATTTCGCTATCACCGCTTCGGTCGTCATATCGTAAGCTTCCAGTATCGGAAGATTCCGCTTGATGCTGTTGCCTACATGGTAAACAGACAGGTCACTGCCCTCATTTTCCACCTGCGTAGTCAATACCACCGTCTTGCCCTCATCCAGTCCTCTTTTAATCGTCTCGTAAAAGCTCCCCGTCTCATAAACCGGCAATCCACCCACGCCGAAACTCTCGATGATCACTGCACTGCTGCGCTCCAGAAGGTATTCCAACACGCCGCACTCAATCCCTGGCACCAGCTTTAGCAAAGACACCTTGGCATCCAGACTCCCATAGAATCTGACTGGCACGCTCCTCTCCGTCCTTATGTATTGAATCAGTCGGCCATCCTGCACCATCCCTACGATCGGATAATTGATACTGGAAAAGGCTTCAAAGCTCTTACTGCGAGTCTTCCTGGCCCGGGTCCCCATGATCATCTTGCCGTTAAACACGAGCAGCACACCGGACATGCCGGATGCAGCTACCGTAAAGGCATCCCTGAGGTTCTGCTTGCTGTCCGTTGTCTCATATCCGATCGGTTTCTGGGCCCCCGTAAGCACGATCGGCTTAAGGCTGTTCTGGATCAGATAGCTAAGACCGGCCGCAGTATACGCCATCGTATCCGTGCCATGGCTTACCACGAAGCCGTCATACTCTTCATAGCGTTCCTGTATCGATCCGGCGATGCGAAGCCAGTGTTCCGGGCGGATGTTCGTACTGTCCAAACTGAAAAGCTGTATACAGTCTATCTCACAGATGCCGGAAATATCCGGAACATATCGCAATAACTGTCTGCTCGTCAGTTCCGGCTCCAGTCCATTATCCCCCATTTCCGAAGCGATCGTACCGCCAGTACCGATCAAAAGTATCCGTTTTTTCTCCATCTTACAAGCAATATCCTCCCGTAGCTTTATTGCTTATATTATATTATTTCCGCTCTATTTACTCAACAATATTTTGGGGGAAATGCTTAAGCTTCCCCCGCTCCTCCATAGTCTTAGGCCCTTATGGAATGTACAGCTAATGTGCTGGCTTTACTGCAGAGTGGCACAGCTCAAATCTATTCCTTAATACTCTTTTTAACATATTCGACAATATAGTCCGGGTGTTTCTGCAGTTCATCAGGAAGATTCTTTAGAAAAATCTGTACATGCTTGATCAGCTCCACAAAATTCGTATCTTCCCCTAGCAACCTTTGGAGTATTTTGTCATTGTGCGCACGGAACTCCTCCCTCAGCAAGGAAAATTTCTCAATGAAATAGTTCATAAATTCTTCCTTGTTTTCCTGGTATTTTTGCTCAAAGTTACACCTATTGTTCAACCATTTGGAATGGTCTTTTTCTTCTTCGTCTAATCCCTTACTTAATGTCTCTTTTCCGTATGTCTTTATAAGCTTATATTTAAAACATTCCTCTTTGTTTTTGCACTTTACACAGTCCTCCTCTCCTGTATAAAAAAGATCCATTCCATCTCTCGTACACCCGATCATTTCTTTCTTGAATGCATTCAGCAAATGCTGTATCGCAGTTCCCTGAATCGTACTTTTATTTTCATGAAATAATACTTCAAAGTCATTCTCATCCAATGTTGAAAACACTTCATTATAGGCACCTTTGAATCGTGATGCCCATCTGTCATCATGAACCCCCAAATACCCAAGCTTTATTTCCCGAATGTGATTATAATTAGCCTGTTTAGTCTTCCAATGCCCGCGGTGATAATTACTATATCCCCACTCCATAGATGCTTTCTGAAATACCTGTGATAAGAGCTTATCGAGCACCTCACGCATCTCATTATTCTCTTCGACTCTGATCTTATTTAGATTCTCTTCGTAATTCTCTACATCTATAATTCCAGTTCCCATATATTCCTTGTCAATGACAGCCTTGAGTAGAGCATATAATTTCCGATAATTATTGTCAAAAAATCTCTGATAGTCATCTTTACCTTCCGGTACGCAATATGGTGTCAATCTCTTTACAATGGCATTGAACATATTCTCAGCGTACTTCTTGGATTTGGCTACATTAAGTATGCTCCTCTGTAAGGAGTGCATGTCCGGATCATATTTTGATTTTGGTATCGGCTTTTCAAAATAGTTTACCGCACTATTCCTGTTGTTGGATTTCGCATTCATCTCTAATAGATCAACAGATTGTCCCTCATCATATGCCTTAGTAAAATTCGTATTCTGATCTGCTCCTGTAAAAACCACATTGAGGGCAACAACCGCATCTATCTTGTACAAGGCCGGCAGATAGTATTCCAAATCAGCTGGTGAATCGGACGATAATTTTCTAATATACAGGACATTCTTTATCTGAGGGTACTCAACATTCAGTAAATGCTGCAACCTTTCTTCTATCTGTGCCTCATCTTCATGTGACTGATGGTCCAATCCATATGTATCAACAAATGTAATCTGTCTTATTTTGAGTTGTTCGCATAGATCAACATATTCATCACATATTCTGTCCTGAATTTCAATCTTGTCTATCATACCCGTATAGGTGGTAATAGCTTCTCTTTCATCTCTTTCACTTGCGGTTTGCGGAGATACACTTTTAAAGCATTTTGTCAGAAACTCCATATCCTCATCAGATAAATCTTTATCCAATTCTAATTTCCTATTGTTGAAACATTTTTCATCATCCAATGCCTCGAATACCCGTTCATAAAAATCTTCCGCATAGTCATAAACAGTTTTTTCCTGATCGGATTTCTCTGCAAACACTTCGGGTTTAATTTCACCTTTTGCGTCCAGAAAAATATCTTCAAAAACAGCCTCAGTCTTCTCTACTAACCTTTTCCCAAATTCATTCATTTCAAAAAATCCTGTTATCCGGCACAAGGTCCCATATAATTCTTGTTTATTACATGAGCTGCTCAGCTGCTCCAGCTTTTTCTCGATCTGCCTTAATCTAAGTTTCACAAATTTGTCCTTGTTTAAAAACTTAATATGAATATAATTCGATCTGGGCTCATCATGATCCGAATAATATACTTTGTATTCACAGTTCACTCTTGTTGTACGGCCTTCTCCTGTTGATGAAATTTGGTCCGAATGTTTTAAAAAGCTTTTGATAAATGTGGATTTCCCTTGTCCGCTTTTTCCTATTAACAGAAATGATAAATCCTTATATTTATTTAAGTTTAAATATATTGCCTGTTCCTTTTCATTAAGGAAATAGCGGTTATTCTTATTATATAATCCTATGCCCTCATTATAAGAAAATTTTTTATAATACAATATATTGTTGTCACGTGCGAATCTGATCACATTCTGTATCGGTGTTATTCTGCACTCATCATACCTAAACTCATCTTCCTGAGATCCAAGATATATGCCATACAAGGTGTTGCTTGTTTCATCGTACACCGGAGAACCGGACATTCCCTGCATCAGCATAGTTTTATCTGTTTCTGGCCAATCCAGTAAACTTCCTACATATAAATTTTGATTTTCGTCATAAGTTAATTCTTTTACACGGCAATCAAAATCCGATTTTTCCGACTTCTTTTCACATGGAAATCCAGAAAGTGTCGCCAACGGAATTTTGGGGTTGATATCTTCGGTTATTGTCCATCCTTTTCCCAAATCCAACATGCTTTCCTGAAATTTGACTACTAAAATAGCCATATCCTCGTTTTTTCCTGATTTCCAAACATACATTGTCTTAATATTAAGTGCAGAATCAAAAGAAATCGTGTCATATACCTGCCCATATGCATTGCTTACTTGAATATTCTCCATGCAATGGCATGCTGTCACAATAATTCCATATCCATCTTCAAACAGATTTAATAATACTCCGGTTCCAATATTTCCGTTAAAATTAATCTTAAAAATATTTTTTCTCATGTGTATCCTCCGCTATCATTTCTCTGAAGTCTGCCAGATCATACACAAGTTTGCAGTTTCCCAGACGGTCGGATATTCTCGTCACGATAACGAAATCTAACTCTCTGACAGGCAAATATATGTATCGTATCCCGGCATTTTCATGTTAATAATTATTCCATTGTAAATTCAACTTTTTGTTCACAATGAACTCTATATTCGTCCTCCTCTTCTCTTGTGAGTATTGCATGGGGATAATTAAAGTAAAAATTTACACACCTGCCTTCCTCCTTCAACTTAATTATTTTAGCCAAGGTTTCTTTATTTGGATGCCCATGCCTGTTTCCTTCTGTAGATATTAAAAATTTATCACAATCAAGCCGCTCCAACATTTCATATGATGTATTGTATCTGCTTCCATGATGAGCAAGTTTCGTATATTCAACATGGAGCTTATTGTTTTTATCATATCCTCTTCTCTTCAATGACTCTGTTATCACCTTTGGGTTTGCATCACCCAGGAACAGTGCCTTTTTCCCTTCATATGTCAGTAAAAATGCTATACTGGAACTGTTGGCTATAGAGGTAGCAATATGTTCTTCTTTTTCTTGTAACTCTTGTATAGACTGGCAGTGATCATTTGTTGTTCCGGCATGATCCCTATCGGAATAACTCTCCCTTTCCCAATGCTGATTCAGATTTTTAAGTTGTTCCTCGTCAGGCGATAGAATATCTATCTGTATGTCCCCCACCCGTATAGGCTCCATGTCACAAGCAATGATATCGGTATTGAGAAGATTCCGTTCCCTTAGTCTTTCTTCAAGTGAGATCGCCTGCCTATAGCTGTGATCGCGGCTCCTTTGAGAAATTAGCAAATCATGTTCGCCCGTATAATCGGTCAGAAATCTATTTGCCAATACTGCCGGACTGTTATATAAGACTTTTCCTATATTAATCTGCTCTTCCTCCATTTTTTCAAAAAATTTTAACAGACCTCCTATATGATCATCATCTGTGTGAGTCAAGATCATTAAATCAATCCCCTCTGCATTGGCTGCCTTTAGCACCGTTTCATTTACCTGAAAAGCCCTCGCTGGACCTCCGTCAATAACAATATTATGTCTGTTCCCCTTTCTATCAATATGACTTATGATAAAACAGTCCCCATTTTTTGCCTTTAACATTTTAATTTCCATATATATCCTCTCTAGCTAACTCGTATAATATTTTTATTGTTGCTGATATTGCTTTCTCCTATATATCAGATCTAAATTTCTATATTTATAGTTTAATTGTGTATTTTCTACCTTTGACATAGACAATCATAGCTACTTTTTCAGTATACATCAAAACGACTGTACCTGCCAGTATAATCTGGTTATATTTCAACAATAGCAACATCACAGCTTCTTTTTTAGAAAAAAGCCATTTCTCCAGATCATCACGGGTTAAGATCAAGGGCATCCTGTTATGGATCCCAACCATACACCCTTTTGCTTCCCGGGTCAGGACCGTGAACCTGCCACCATCATATCCCCATTTCAATACTTCTAATATTGTCAATATCGGTTGACACTCATTCTGGCTATCTTCTCAATCTCCCTGGTTATTTCATCGTGTACATAAAACCGTCCGCATATGCATCCGCTCCTCTCCTTTATCATATTTAAATGATCCGTGTCTTTTCATTATCCACATCTATCCCCAGTGTTACCCCGGACCGGCGTTCTTTATCCAGGCCACCTCCCATATGCGGGACATTGCCCTTAAGGAAACTGGCACGGAACACTGCATCCTCACCGTACTTTCTTCTGATCTCATCTATAGTCCTGTCCAGTATTTCCAGCCTGTCAAATTTCTGCAGGTCAAACAGATTATACTGTCTCCCTCCATTCACCTGTACCCTTGAAGTATGGACACCGATCTGGCGGAGCGGCGTCTTCTTATCCCATAACTTGTCAAACACCCGGCAGGCCGCCCGGAATATCTCCTCCGTCACATCCGTTGCTGTCAGTAGCTGCAGCTGCCTGTTTTCATGACGAAACTCACAGGTTGTGATATGGACGCTGACCACACCGATCTTCACATTGTCATTCCGCAGCCTTGTCCCCACTGTCTCACACAAAGATAATAACAAGTGGTCTGCATATTCTGTACTCGTGATATCCACGGGGGCTGTCAGACTGTTCCCATAGCCTTTATTCTTCTCGTTGCCAAACATATATGGCTCCAAGTCCTTGCCCCTGGCATAGCCCTGCACGATCTGCCCCGGCAGTTTCAGGTGGGATTTTATCACCGTATCATCTGCCCTAGCCAGATCACCGATCGTATAGATACCAAGGCGGTGCAACTTCGATGTTGTTGCCTGCCCTACGAAAAAGAGTTCTGATACCGGCAGCGGCCACATCTTTCCGGGGATCTCATCCGGGAATAAGGTATGGACTTTATCCGGTTTAGAAAAATCCCCTGCCATTTTTGAGAGCAAAAAGTTCGTAGAAATCCCGATATTGACAGTGAAACCAAACTCCTCCCGTATCTCATCTTTTAATCGGCAGGCAAAATTTTTCATCTGCCCCCTGCCGTACAAGTTCTCAAAGCCGTCAAACACACACCATGCTTCATCAATAGAATACTGGATGACATTATCGCAATACTGCTTCAGCTTTCCTATAAATGCACGTGATGCATTTACATACAACCCATAGTCCGGTGGGATCACTACCAGCCCCGGGCATTTCTGCCGCGCTGTGACGATCGCTTCCCCAGTCTGTATTCCGTATTTTTTCGCAGGGATACTTTTCGCTAAGACAATTCCATGGCGTTTCTCCTGGTCTCCCCCTACTATACTTGGGACAGACCTCAGGTCCCTTGTTTCTCCCAGCACATTCACCCGGTAAGAAGCGCTCCAGCTTAAAAAAGCGCTGTTTGCATCCACATGGAAAATATAGGTCTTCCCATCCATCATGCCAGGAACTGGAATATCTTCCATTTCTGACTCCCCACATTGTACCGTATCTCCATGATCCTTTCCTGGTCACTGATTCTTGCAGCACAGATAAACTGTTTTTCCCGGATCCCGACATAATTCTTCTCATCACGGGAAATGACTTTCTGTATCTCAATCGTTTCTATCATGTCTTCTTCTGTCTGGAAACGGAAACGGATTGGAGTGATCCTGCCTGTCGTATCACCCAAACTGAACATCTGGATCGGAATATTCACCGGTGATACCTCTCCCATCTTTTTCTGTTTATTTTTATCTTCCATTCCGTCTCACCTCCTTTTCGCAAACATGTGTTCGCTTTGATGGTATCAAACATATATTCTTTTGTAAAGAGACATTAAATGGAAAATATATTTTCCCAGAAACCCTCAAAAGCCGCCTGTCATTTATATCCCCCAAGATCAATACGATCTCCATGTAAATAGAGCCTTTATGTGCAAAAAGTCTTTCCTTCATTTTGAAAACCGCTGACAATATCTGCACCGTTCTGCTCTGACATGCATTTTCTCCTACATCGGTTTCTTGACTGACTTTATCTTTTTAGATAAATCCCGGCTGTGCAGATCTGACTTTTTGCATTCTTCATACGTAGGAAAACATATTGCAATTTTGTCGAATGCTGATATAATGACGTTGGTAAAATAATGTGGCAAATCCTCATTTATATAGAGAGAAAGCAGGGGGGAAAGATATGGGGGAGTATGTTAAAAAGAAAAAGAACATGAAATTTCAAAGTGTAGAGGCCCTTCAACAAGTAGTTAATGTAGTAAATGAAGCTGCTGCGGCTTTGGATGATCCAAAGCGAACTATTCGAGAAAGTGCCATCCCAGAAGTCTTGACTGGAGCTGTTGGGGCAGGCATTGGTGGCACAATCTCATTTGCTGCTCTCTATGGTCTTGGAACAGTTGGCCTTAGCGCTCCAGGCATTACCTCTGCTTTAGCAGCAGCAGGCGCTGGCACTTCTGCTGTAGTTGGTGGCGCAGTGTCCCCTATGGTAGCAGGTGTATTTGTTTTAGCCGCACCTGTTGCAGTTTTGGCCGCAGGAGGGGTAGGTATAGCTTCACATCTTAAGCACAAGCAATTAAGGCAAGAAAAAGAGAGGCTTTATCAGGAAGTATTACAAAAACATCAGGCAATCATCAAAGCGCAAAAAGCGGCACTCAATGAGAGCAAAGAGCGGCAAGATTACTTGTCAAGTCTAAATGTTTTGCTCACTCAGGCACTAAAGGATTTGAAACACGACTTGGGATATGCCGCTTAAATAGTATTTATCGTGCAAGCATTTTGCCTCGGGGGAGAAGATATGGGACGTTATTATTATACTGACTCAGAAAAAAAACTAAATAAAGTCCTGAAGTATCAGCAAGATGAATTGACTGAGATAAATCAGCAGATTGCTGCACTGCGTTCTTCCTGTGATGCTCATATTTCCGAGAGCGAAATACTTCTTAAATCGCTTGGCTATGAACCAAATCAGCCAGCGCGCAAAACTATCTCTGAAAGTTTAGGGACAACTCCTATCATAGTATCAGAAAGCTGGGAAGATATCGTTCAGCAGGCGGAGGAACGCTATCCGTACGACGTGGAGTTGGAAGACATCCTATCCCAGGCCGAGTTCGAGAATGCGTACCGGGACTTAGAAAACATCAACAAGGAATTCCGGCAAAGCACGAAGCTCGATGGCGTTGATCTGTCCATGGTGATCGTTGCGGCAGCGCTGCAAACCTTGCGGTGGGCGCTGATGCCTGCGATTGGTGCGCCGATAGACAAGGCATCCCGCATGACTTCAGAAGAAGGCGATGCGCTCGTCAAGAAACTGAAGAAAGAATTTGCAGAAAAGCATAAGGACTGGCCCGCAGAAAAGAAGCAGCAGGGCCGTCGCCTGAGAAAACACGAGGGAAAAACATGGAAAGAAATTATTTTCTCTGGGGTTCCCTATGATGCTATCAAAGGCTCGAAAAAGGTTTTGGGCACCGGACTCAGTGGAAACACTCACCGATACAGAACACTGGGTCATGATCCAGTACTCGGCTGGGTCTTTGGCACATCGAATATTCTGACCGATACACTGACGCTCAACAATCTTACATCTTACCGGGTGGAAAAAGGTGCCATGACGAACAAAGTCCTACTACTTCCGCAGTTATTTGTGGAGACTTCGGATCAAATTCAGAGCGACAAGTATAAACTGCCAGCAGCTGTCTTCAGGCAGGCGTTGCACTATAAATCTGACATGTACACCAAAAATGGTTTGCCCATCCCACTTCTCGGAGTCTTCAACGAGGCCTTGGCTGGGAAGCTATACTCAAGTCAGTACGACTTCCTGTGTTTTGTACGGGACAGCAAGATTGAAGGAATCTCTGCGGTTCTGTCCATTTTGATCAACATGGTCATCAGCTTGCTTCATGGACTGTACTACGACGAAGGAAGTGACGGGAATCGGGATTTATTTGAGGTTAGGACACGAAAAATCCTACTGTATTCCAACACACTGGCGTCTACCGGAAACGTCGCCGCTACTTTAATTACAAAAAACGCGAAAATGTTGGATATCGGGGGTCTGCTGGTCACTATATCAAGGCTGTACACCGATGCGCGGTTCATCGCTCGTGCAAAAGAGGAATTTATTCAGGGCAGGCTGGACGATAACCTGCGGCAGATAGCAAATGACGCAGATGCATTGCTTTATACTTTTTGATAAAGATCTAAAATCCGGCATAAAAGCCTAAAATTATTATTTTGGCAAAGCCTATTTGTCCCCGACACCCCAGCCCGCAAAGGGAAGTCGTCAAGCGGTGGTTTGCCACATCAGAATTATTTGCTATTCTATAAAAAGACTTCCAGCTTCGCCAGTTCCTCCATCGCCTTAAGGCCCCTTGAATTTTTTGATTCAAAAATTACAATTCTACTTTTTCTATCCTGCATTGATGTTTCTTACTTTTCTTCTCATAATTAATTCCAACAAGCAGAATATTTCCTTTATACTCTTTGA
>CAMWLJ010000073.1 GCA_947175055.1 uncultured Lachnospiraceae bacterium
GGCACAAATTCTTGGTTGAATAAATTGCTCATCAGAGAATTTATTCAACCTTTTCTCCTTCTGACATTCGCGTCATAAATATTCCTGTCTGCCTGCAGGATCCTCCGCCTGCAGCAAGTCGCTTAAGCACACTCTGATCCTACATAACAAAAAATGACAGCGCAGATCCCCGCCATCACATCGCTTCCATGCAGGAATCCACTCTATCATTTTGCATCTCAAACCGGGCTTCGTCAACCCGCAGGTGGAAAAATTTTATACCGTCGTCAGCAGCGCTTCAAATCTTCCTTCCAGCTCATACGCCCCTGTATCCGCCGTGATCAACACGCTGTCTCCCTTGCCAAAAACCACTCGTTCCTCCCCTGCGCGGACTTCTCCTTCTCCGTCCAGCACTAAGAAGCTGGCAAAGGATGACTTGTCTGTCTCACCGAAGATCCTCTTCACAAACTGCCCGTCCAGCACAATCTTATCTACCGTAAAATAATCGCAGGATACGATATGCGGCTCAAAGGACTTCCGCTTCAGGATCGGAACCCGATTGGTCACCTGCAGCGCCTTCTCGATATGCAAGTCACGCTCTCTTCCATCCGGTCCTTTTCTTCCATAATCATACACCCGGTAGGTCACATTGGAATTCTGCTGAATCTCAGCGATCAGGCTGCCTGCACCGATGGCATGGATAGTCCCCGGCTCGATAAAAAGCACGTCACCCTTCTGCACCTCTACCTTATTCAGCACCTCCAGAAGCGTTTTATTCTCGATTCGCTGCGCAAACTCTTCCGCAGATACCTCTCTCGAAAAACCATAATACAGGCTGGCGCCTTCTTCGCAGTCCACGATGTACCACATTTCCGTCTTGCCGTACTGTCCTTCATTCTCCAGTGCAAAGCTGTCGCTCGGATGTACCTGGATCGAAAGATCCTCCCTGGCGTCGATAAATTTGATCAGAATCGGAAACTGCTCATACTGACAGCTCTTCGTCCCCGTCACTTTCTTACCTTCCATCAGGATATATTCGTTCAAGGTGCTCCCCGCATATGCCCCGTTCTCCACGATACTGGGGCCATCCGGATGGCAGGACAGCTCCCACGTCTCCGCCAGCCTGTCTCCCGTATATTCCTTGCCAAACTCACTCATCAACCGCGTGCCGCCCCATAGATAATCTTTACAGGCGGGTTTCAATTTCAAAACTGCCATTTTCCTGTACAGCCCCTTCCTTTCTTACACTTCCTCGTATAACTTTCTATAGTAGTCCCCTTTATATTTCTTACCTTCTTACTTTCTGTCATCCTGCCCTGTTCCCTGCCGTACCAGGCTTGCTGCACCGATGATCCCCGCCGAATTTCCGTTCTGCGCAGTGACCACCTGCGGCACGTAAGCCGTGGAAGCGGCAAAGCAGTTCGCTTGTAAGTACTTATTAAGCGGATCTGTCAGATTGTTGCCCTGAGCACACACACCGCCGCCGATGACGATTCTGTCCGGTCGGAAGATATTAGCCAGATCCGTGATCCCGTCGGCCAGATGTCTGATGTAACGCTCCACCAGCACCCTGCCACATACGTCCCCCGTCTGCGCCGCATCAAAGGGCATCTTGGCATCGATCCGCTCCGGCTCATGCCCGCACAATTCCCAGATCACGGATTGCGGATACTGGGCCGCCAGCTTCTTCGTATCGCTGATCAGCGCCGTAGCCGATGCATAGGTTTCCAGGCAGTCACTGCGCCCACAGGTGCATCGCCTGTTCTCTGAACCGTTTCTAATATGCCCCAGTTCCGCACCGCCGGGATGGCCGCCCGTAAAGATACGCCCGTCAATAACGATACCGCCGCCCACGCCGGTGCCCAACGTCAGAAAGACCACATTGCGGTATCCCTTAGCCGCCCCTTTCGTCACTTCTCCCAGCGCCGCACAATTAGCGTCATTGTCCAGATAAACAGGGACCGGAAGATAGCGCTGCAGCTCGGCTGCCGCCGGGACATTGTCCCAGCGGATATTGTTGGAATACAGTACGATCCCGTTCCTGCTGTCAATGGTACCCGGACAGCCTGCCCCGACACCCAGACAATCCTCCGTCTGCCAGCCATTTTCCTGCAAAAGCGCTGCCGCGGCCATTCCCATATCTGCGATGACCTGCTCATAAGGCCGCTCTGCACCGGTCGGTATGGAAGTCTGCGCCAGCAATTCATACGCCTCATCCACGATCCCGATTTTGACAGCCGTGCCGCCAAGGTCTATTCCGATCATAACCTTCTTATCTCTGTCCGACATCCCGTTTCCGCTCCTTACTCCAACTTCTTCTTCAACCGATATGCCGTTTCCGTCTACAAATTCTTACTCCAACGGCTCTTCCAGTCCATAAACTTCTACCTCATAGATACGTGCCGCGCTGTCGCTGCCCTGGGTCGGCTTATTGATCACCAGTTTCACGTACTGGGCCGCCACCGGCGCAAAAGCATCATGGGTCGTGCCCGCCGTATTTCTCGTCACGCTGCGCACTTCCTCAAAGGCTGCGCCATCCTCACTGACATAGATCGCGTAAGACTTCGTATTCATATCCGCGCCTTCTCCGCCGGCTTCCGCATGATAAACATCCACCGCGCTGACCATCTTCACCGAACCCAGATCCAGCGTGATCTCATGCGGTGCGCTTCCTGTCGCACACCATTTCTTCGTCACATCACCGTCTACCGCAAACTCCGGAGCCTCATTCTCATTGACATAAGTGTCCGCTTCCGTGCCGGCTCCCTGGGAGAGAAGTACAAGCCCCTCAGACGCGTTAGCAGTCACGATGATATAACCTTCCTGTGTAGCCTCCGCGGTTCCCGACGCATTTTCCGCCGTAATCGATACATCGTAGATGCCTTCCTCTGGATAGGTAACGGACACCTGCTCGCCCTCCGCGCTCTCCGTATCCGATCCGGTGATCGTCCAAGTCACTTTTTCCGTATTCTGGGAACAGAGACTGCTAAAGGTCACTGTCTCACCCGGTGCAGCCAGTGTCACATCTGCCGCAAAAGCTGCCTTAGGCAGACTGTTATCCGGCCACTCCATCATAACTTCCGACCCACCGCCTTCTTCCAGCAGTGCATTCACCGGCACTACCGCAAAGACAGACTGGTTCGTCTCATCCGTACGCGGCAGCGTATTAATGTAGAAGCTTGTGGTGTTGGACACCCCGACCAGCGACTTCGTCTGATCCTGGTTGATCCGGTATACTTCATAGTAATCCGTCTCTGCGTCCGTATCCCATGCCAGCCGTACGCCCGCATACATGCCGTCCTCATCAAACTCGCTGTCCAGCACCTGCACATTGCTCACGGAAGCATTCTCTTCCTGACCTGCCTCCGCCATCGTGATATTACCGAATCGAAGCTGCAGTCCGTTCACATCCGCATCCGACCGCAGGCGGTAGGAAATCTCCCGGATCGTCTTTCCGGCTACTGCAGACGCATCATAGGTGATCGTAGTCCACTCTTCCTGCGCCTTCTGGTCGCCTTCCAGTACCGTCTCGCTGCCGTCATCCGTGGTCAGCACCGCATCCACCGCGACCTCTCCGCCTCTCGCCTTGACCGTGGTGGTAAACATCATCTGTTCCGTTGCCGGAAGCCCCGCGCTGTACAGCCGGATCACCGACTCCGCACCCGCCTTCATGGAACCCCGCAGGATCAGGCTGGTGCCGCCGTACCACGCATCGCCCACATCCAGATCCGCCGTCAGATCGTTGCCTTCACCGTCCTCTATGATATAGCGGTAAGTCGGCAGAATATCGGAAATACTCCGGTTATTCCAATCCAGCTGGCTGATCAGTTCTCCGTTCTTATAGAAACCGTATCCGTTTCCTGTCGAGAAATTCGTCACAAAAGGAAGACTCGTAACTGCCGTACGCTCTACCACATAGGAGGAAACACCTCTCCACTGCGTATCATCCGCAGGTGTCGTCTCCGCCGAAGGATCTCCCTTGGCATTCACCCACAGCTTGTTCTCCTGTTTCCAGAAGTCCTGGATCATCTCCGTGGAGAAATAAGCCCAACTCGGGCAGTAAAGCCCCAATGATGTGTAGGTACCGCCTTCCGGTTTCTCAAAAAGGCTCCAGTCGATCTGCGTATTGTAACCGTTGCTCTGCAGATCCACGCCCGCATACAGGCTGTAAGGATCGATGCCCTTCTCCTGTGCCAGCTCGGCGGAAGCCTTGAGCAGTTCTTCCGGCGCCAACTTCTCCGACGTCCACCAGAAATTCAGGAACATGTCGTCCGCCACCGGCTGTCCGTCCTCGTTCTGCAGGAACATAGTGTTCTTCTCTGTCAAGGCATTCTGCCAGTCCATCTTTCCTTCCGCCGTCATGGAATCATAGTAGATCAGTTCCAGCTCCGGCGCCTGTGCTTTATAATAAGTAAGGAACTCCTGCATCCGCACCGCGTGATCTGCCGTCAAAGGCTCTTCGTCCGTTCCTTCCGTCTCCTGGTTGATGAACCAGCCGTCAAATCCGTATGTATCCGCCACCTCGATCAACTTATCCGCTACCGGATAGCTGCCGTCTTCTTCCTTCTGCAAAAGATCTTCCAGCCATTCCATCTTGCCGCCATGGGCTGCCTGCGGCATAAATACGGTACCGATCACCGGCACACCGTTCTTATGTCCTGCATCCACCACATCTGCGGAAGGAGCCACGATCAGTCCCTCACCCGAAGAACCGCCCCAATACACCAGCAGATCCACATACTGCCAATAAGAGAACGCATTCACCTCCGCCTTGTTCAGCCCGTGCGGGGAATTCCCGCTGGTACTGCCGTTCATAATGGAGATCGCCATGCTCCGCGTATCCTTATTCTGCGTACCGTTCACCGGCTCCAAATCTGCTATATCCACTCTATTTGCCAGTGGTACCGTGCTCACATTAAAACGCAGATCCTCATCTTCCTCGGCCTTCCACTCCAATAACTGCGCCGGAAACCAGTAAGAAGCCTCCGGCTGCCTGTTCATGGTCAGCTCTCTGTTACCGTTTTCTTCCGTAACAGCATACTGCGACGCACTCTCCGTCTCGGCTGCTGCGCCGCTGTCCTTTGCCGCGCCGTCCACGGCTTCCACATCACTCCCGGTCTCTTCCGCCGTCTCCACAGCCGTCTCTTCCGCCGGCGTGTCATTTTGTGTTCCGCCGCATGCTGTCAGCCCGGCAGTCATCGCACCGGCCAGAAGCACGGCCGTCACTTTTGTTCCGTACCATTTTTTTCTCATACTTTCCTCCATTCCTAAGCGCTTTTTTCTTTTACCGCACCAGCACCGTAACGACCTCATACGGTTTCAGCACGGCTTCGATCACATTCCCATGTACTGCCGCTTCCGACTCGATCTCCTCCAGCAGATTACATATATAAGCTTTCTCAAATGCCGTATCAACCGTCAGTTTCACCTTCGTCAGCGCATTCTCCGACTCATACATACGCAGTACGATGCCGTTGCCGTCCTCTGCCATCTTCACCGTTTCCAGCACCACATTGGCCTGATCCACAGAAGCAAACGAATATGCATCCGCATCCGCCGCATTAGTCTCTGCCACAAGCGGCTGGTTCAGCTTATAAGCTTCATCCACCGTACCGGCCGCACGCCAGCCTTCCGCATGAGGATAGATCGCATACGTAAACACATGCTCCTCCTGGTCCGCCGTCGGATTCGGCTCAATCCCGGACTTGATCAGTGTCAGTGCCATGTTGGAATCCTGCACGGAATGTCCGTATTTGCAGTCATTTAACAGTGATACGCCATAATGTCCTTCCGACAGATCCATCCACTTCTGCCCGCAGCTCTCGAACCGTGCTACATCCCAGCTCGTATTGCGGTGTGTTTTTCTTGTCAGGTTACCGAACTGCACATCAAAGGCTGCCTCGTCCGTATGCACCGCCACCGGGAAATGCACTTTTAAGAGTGTCTGGTGTTCTTTCCAGTCAACATTTGTCACGAACTCGATTCTGCGGCTTGACGCATAGAAGATGACCTGCTGCCTGATCGTAGACTTAGATGCTTTGCGTGTGATCTCCAGTACCGCGCGCACCGATCCCACTTCCGTCCATTCCATCCGTTCCACACTATCTACATCCCAGAATTTCTCTGTATAAAAGATATCGATATCCCAGTTGTCGAAGTAGATCGGCTTATCTTCGTACATCCGCAGCAGATTGGCACGCTGTCCTTCCTGCACCACTTCCCGCTCGTTTTCCTTATCATAGATACTGGTAAACATACCCTGTTCATCCAGTCTGATCCGGTAAAAAGGCGTCTCCAGTTCATAGAGACCATTCAACGTGAACGGTTTCACAGCCGCCGTCTGTTCTGCCGCTTCCTTTCCGGCTATCCGGAACGTCTTATACCCTTTGGAAGGCAAATTCTTCACATAGGCAATATTGCCCGCTTCCGTCTTCTGTACCGGATACAAGGCCCCGGTCTCATCCGTCAGCGCTTCCGCTTCGAGATCGCCCAGGCATACCACATCATCCCGCACTCTGCCGATGGTGTTAAATACCGTAACGGCCTCACCCTCTCCGGCAATGGCTCTTCTTCGCTGCCCGCTCATATCCGCAAGCTGCTCTGCCAGACGGTCATACTCTTCCTTCGTCACCTCATACACTTCATGGATCGAAGAACCCGGCAGGATATCATGGAACTGATTCAACAGCACCAGTTTCCACATGGCGTCCAGTTCTTTGGCCGGATACGCCTGTGTCTGTCTGCTCAAAACGCTCAACAGTTCCAGATCCATCAGACCAAGCTCCGACTTGCGGTTGGAACGTTTATTGCGGGCCATGGAAGTCAGCGTTCCTCTGTGGTACTCGAAATAGAACTCTCCCTCCCACACCGGAAGCCGTCTATTATCCTTTACCCGCTCTTCGAGTTCCTCAAAGTAGGTGCGCGCGAACTCCTGCCGTACTGTGGGAATACCCTTTACTCCCTTTTCCATACGCAGAGAAGTCTCCAGCATCTCTCTGGTAGGACCGCCGCCGCCGTCTCCATAGCCGTAAGAGATGAGAATGTCGTTGTTGATATCCTTATTCTGGTAACGCATCCAGCCGCCCATAATGGCATCCGGGTGCAACATTCCGTTGTAGGTAGTGAAGAAATCCTTGATCGGCTGGCTCACACCCAAAGTCGTGATCAGGTGCGTCAACACTTCCGAGCCATCGATACCGCGCCAGCGCATGGTGTCATAAGGAATCTTGTTAAACTGGTTCCACGCCAGCTTCGTGGTCATGAAATAATCGATGCCGCACTTTTTCATGATCTGCGGAAGCGCCCCGGAGTAACCGAACACATCCGGTAACCATAAGATTCTGTTGTCCACACCGAACTCTTCCTTGAAGAAACGCTTTCCGTGCATAAACTGTCTGACCAACGACTCTCCGGAAGTCAGGTTACAGTCTGCTTCCAGCCACATGCCGCCTTCCGGCTCCCAGCGCTTCTCCTCGATACGCTCCTTCGCCTTCGCATACAGCTCAGGGTAGCGCTCCTTCAGGAACGCATACAGCTGCGGCTGGCTGGACATAAATTTATAGTTCGGGTATTCCTCCATCAGCTTTAACACCGTTGCAAAGCTGCGTCCTACCTTCTCCCGTGTCTGCTCCACAGTCCACCACCACGCCACATCGATGTGCGTGTGGCCGATACAGGTTGCGATCACATCCTTGTAACCGCCCATATCCGTGTACAATGCCTGGTCGATATAATCGGATGCCTCTTTCAGCGTCCTGTAGAAGTCCTCCGAGTAAGGTGTGCGCAGATCTAAGAAGTTCACCGTCTCATTCAAGATCGTCTCGATATCTCTGCGGTTCTTATCGTCCTCCTCCATTCTGGAAAAGGCAGCGAGCGGTACCCACAGATCGTAGTACAGCTTCTCGATCTCATGATCGATCTCCTGCATCTCCACGATCAGATTAAATTCCTTGTGCAAAATTCCGGTGTAAGCCTGCAATTCCAACGTCAGCTCTTCCCCGGCCTGAGCCTTAAGTCTGAGGAACACGTCCCTGTGGTTCATATCGATGCCCTGTACCACCTCACCGTTTACGAAAAGCAAAAACTGCGGATTCTTCGCATCATCCCACTCATCGATCTGCGTGCGTACATGCATCCACATCCGCTTACCGTCAAGTTCTTCCGGTACACGGTAGACCGTCTTGAACCAATAGTGACGGTCTTTCCCATACCAGTGCATATTCTGGCAGTCAAAACTCTCCCATGGTGTCAGGTCTTTCTCCGCATCTTCCGGATGTATATAATTGCCCTCTTTGTATTTCCAGTCATCGATCGTAAACTTCTGCTTTACTTTTAACTTCTTCAACTCTTCACAAATGACATTGACCCTTTTGTCTAAAAAATGCATAGCTGCCTCCTTGTCTGCCCTCTCGGCAGATTATTATTCGATATTACTCACCCACACGGCACTGTGTCCCGGCAGGATCCCCCTGTCATCCGCAGTGCGCGCTGCGGGTATCTGATAACATTCCGTCTTATAGGTTTCCGGAAGTTCCCAGGCGGTAGAGCGATGGTTTACGATCACCATGCCGTTCTCGAACACGCCCGTCTCGATCCCCCGCTCACTGATACCGCCTGCCGGTGTCAGATACCGTTCCAGAATATCCTTCACCAGCGTGGTCTTCGACTGGATGATGGGATACATCTCCCTGTTCCCCTGCTCGTAAGGCACATGGGGGATATTCTTAGCCGCGTAGGAAGCCCCGATCTCCACACCGAAGGAGAACACCGTTCCACGGTATCCTTCCCCGGATGTCTCCGACCGCCCTTCTGTCCACTCCGGCGCTCCCACTTCGCACCTTGTTTCCGACAGATCATTCAGCTTATCCTTCGTATACTCCGCCACACAGCAGCTCCCATCCACATAATCCGAAACCACTATTCCATCATGATATCTGCAAAAACTCTCCCCTTGTGGGATGATTGTTTTACCATAACGGTAAGACATTTTCTCACAAAGTTCTCCGACGATGCCAAAACAAGATCTGACAAGCATGTCATTTGGCCCGTGCAGCAGCACGCCGCCCGCTTTAACCCATGCTTTGATCCGTTCCTCGCTCTCCTCTTTATCCAATATGCCGTAACAATCGTTGGCCGGCACGATCAGAATCCTGTACTCCGAAAGCATCCCCTTCTCGATCTCATGACTGCTGATCACATCTACCTGGTATCCCAGATCGCAGCAGAGACGATACCATCCCAGCAGATCCAGTCGCCTGATCTTGTTGTTTCCCACCTCGAAGGGTTCGACAAGCGCCATCTCCGACGGAAACAGCAGCGCGATCTCTTTGAGGCGCATCCCTTTTCTCCGGACGATCACATCCGCGCACCAGCGGTTGCCCGTCGTTAGCGATTCCAGGAAATCCGGCTCCATCCTGTTTAAGACCCCTCCGTCGTCCAGACCGTTCATACCGTAGCAGGTATAACCGTCCATACCGCAGGCCGTCATAGTGCCGATCATCTCCGCCGGCGTCAGAAAGGCATAGATATCATGGTAAATGTACCGTCCCCAGTAGATGCCACCCACCATCGGTCTGCCCTCGTTCATGACCCGCATCATGCTGTGCTGACAGGAGACTACATAAGCATCAGGGTACCCGTCCGGCGTTACCGGAACCGTGATAAAATGACAGGAATCCACGTGAGGGGCCAGTGCGTAGAGGTCGATCCCCCTAAGAGACGTATCCCACAAGTCACTGTACTCATTGTCCCCGTCCACCTGCTGCCGCCCATAGATATTCAGGAAATATCCCCACTGCGTCATATCCGGACAGAGGAACAGCTGCGGATTCTTCTCCTTCAGAGCCTTGCTCATCGCCTCAAAATAAAGCACAAGCTCACGCGCCTTCCAAAGCGCATTGTCCCAAAATATCTGGAACCGCTCAGTCCGCTTCTGCACATCCTCTTCCTCGAAGGGGCTCTTTGCTCCTTCGAGTCCTGCGTAACGCAGACCAAACCAATATGCCTCCGGCCTCAGCTTCTCGAAACTGTCTGCCTGGATCCC
This sequence comes from uncultured Lachnospiraceae bacterium, assembly GCA_947175055.1. Classification (GTDB taxonomy): domain Bacteria; phylum Bacillota; class Clostridia; order Lachnospirales; family Lachnospiraceae; genus UBA3282. Next base: position 10,022 of record CAMWLJ010000073.1, read on the forward strand.
GTAAGCCCGGTTCAGCTTCTCGATCTCGCCCCCATAAAGCTCTCTCAGGAAAGCAGTATACCGGCGGATCCCTTCTTCATCGAAACTGCCCGCTGCGATCGGATCCCACATGCTGCACATGGGAATGACCTCTTCTGTCTTTCCTTCCCGTGTCACCAGACAACGCTCACAGCCTTCGCCGTAGCGGTCCATAATGCGCTCCACATGCTCCTGCATGGATCTTCTCGCCTTTTCGGACCAGTATTTATACCACTTACCGGGCCTGCCATCCGCATATACCGTTTCCTCTCCATAGATGGGTGGACTATACCGGATATGCGGATACAGATTGTCCCCGTTCATGTACAGCAGCAGGAAGTTATAAGAAAGCCCATGGGCTCTGGCGGATTTTCCCATATACTCCTGCATCTTTACGTACTGGCTGAGCGCCCCTGTCTCGTAGCGCTCCTTAAAATCCTCCCAGGCCTTGGTGTCAAACATCACACTGTTGAAGCCAAGCCTTTTGATCAGTGCCATCGTCTCATCGATAAAAGTCTCGTCGTCATAGGCCGGGCTGTAGAAATTACCGAAGATCACATTAATATACGGCCTGTTGTCTGTCGTACTGATCATGTCCTATCATCCTCTTTCTGTCGAACTTTCTTCCCCCAATTCCACAACCTGCTCCGTCATTCTCTGCAAAGCCGCCTTACCCCTGTCGAAACTTCTTATCCTTATACCGGCTCCATAGCCTCCATCAAACGGTCTGCCGTCGTGAACGCAAGCCCCGTCACCGTGTCCGCACAGCCATAGTAGATAGCGATCCGTCCCGTGGCAGCATCACTCAGCGCCGCACAGGGGAACACCACATTGGGTACGTCACCCACACATTCATACAGCTCGTGAGGCCCTAAGATATAATTCCGCGTCCGCTTCTTCACCTTCCACGGCTCCTCCAGATCAAGCAGCGCGCACCCCATCCGGTACACGAAGCCGTTGCATGTATTGATCACACCGTGATAGATCAGAAGCCAGCCGTCCTCCGTCTCGATCGGCACACTTCCTGCACCGATCTTGGTAGACTGCCAAGCGGAATAATCCCCCTTGATCGTCTCCATCACCAGACGGTGGCAGCCCCAGTATTTCAGATCCGGGCTCTCGCTTAAGAAGATATCTCCAAAAGGCGTATGCCCGTTATCGCTGGGTCTGCTCAGCATATAATACTTTCCTCCGATCTTTCTCGGAAAGAGCACGCCGTTGCGGTTAAACGGCAGGAAAGCATTTTCCAGCTGATAGAAAGTCTTAAAGTCAAAAGTATACCCTACCCCGATGGTAGGATACCCGCGGTAACCATTGCACCATGTCACATAATACCTGTCCTCGATAAAGCACACCCGCGGATCGTAGCGGAAGTCCCGCTTCGCGATCTCAGGATCCGCCCCCTGGAACACGACCGGTTCATCGGAAATATCCCAATGTATGCCGTCCTTACTGAACCCGGCAAAAATATCCATGCTGATCGATCTGCTGTCGCAACGGAACACGCCCGCGTACCCATCTTCGTAGGGAACCACTGCACTGTTAAAAATACTGTTAGAATTTTTGGTCGCAAATCTCTCTATGATCGGATTTTCCCTGTAGCGCCACACCGGAAGTTTTTCTGCCTCTGCCGGCGTCTGCCACGGAATATTCGGTAATTCTCTGCCTACTATTTTCGTCACTATACAATACCTTCTTTCTGATTTGCGGCTGCGGTCAGCACAGTACCTGTGCTGACCTGCCAAATTAACTTCTTATTTTCCTACAAATTCATCTACCTGCTTCTGCGCAGCGTCCATCACATCCTGCCAGCCCGCTTTCATCAATTCTTCCTTGATCTGCGGAATGACTGTTGCCGGATCCTGCACACCTGTCATTACCTCACTGCGGTAACGCAGCCAGATCTCGCGGCAGTTTGCCAGCTTATCTGCCACCTCGGTCGTATCGAAGGTGAATCCCATCATCACGGAAGATACCGCCGCCTCGTTGAGCGCCTTAACCTCTTCCCACTGGTTATACTCGTCCGTATCCTCCTGTGTCACGGTAAAGAAACTTCCCTGGGTGTATCCTGCCATCGCCCACTCATTGTTGATCTTGTGTGCCTTACCGTCCGCGTTATACTCGAAGTTCACGCCTTCTTCACCGTAGAAGTACATATCACGCAGCTTCGTGTCCGTATTTACCATATCCAGGAACTGCAGACATTTCTCCGGATATTTTGTGTTGATGGATACCATGTTCAAAGAACCTCTTACCGTCTCGTTGGAAAGGATCGTATCACCGATCTTCTGTACCACTACGTCCTTGCCCATCTGCGGTCCCCAGGCCGTAATACCTGCGGACTCCCAGCCCTGTGCCACACGCCACATATTGTAAACGCGGGCCTCAGACAGTGTAGAAGCATCCGGGTTGATGATACCCTTCTGATACCAGTCATGTAATGTCTCCAGCGCCGAATAAACATCAGGCTCCTCCAGCGTGAAGCATACTCTCGCATCCTGATCATCGTAACGTACACCCAGAATCTGCGTGCCGGCACCGATCTGATCATATACGTCGAAGATATAATACACACCGTCGTTCTTCACATAAACCGGATAATCGTTCTTATCTGCCTTAAGTGTCTCGAAGGTCTCCGTCAGAGATTCGATCTCGGTCAAAGAAGCGAGATCCAGACTGTACTCATCCACCAGTTCCTTATCCCACACCGCATAGTTGGAGATCGAGCTGTCCTTATAAGTAGGAACACCATAGATCCTGTCCTTAACCTTCACGCCGTCCCAGTATTTCTCCGGCATAAGTTCCAGCAATCCCGGCATATTGTCCGTTAACATGTCTGTGATGTCATAGTAAGCACCCAAGTTGATGTCTGCGATATAGTTATTACCATTACCGAAGATAATATCATAGGGCTCATTGGTGCTGACAATGATGTTACGTCTCTTATCCCAGTCACCCCAGGGAATAACTTCCATCTCGATGTTGACACCGATCTTCTCACCCACATATTCATTTACCTTAGCTACCCACGAGTCATAATTGGTGGGCATACCGTTTCCGATGGTCACCCATTTCAGTGTGACGATCTCGTCGCTTGACGCTGCCGCAGATTCTGTGCCCGTGTCAGCTTCATTTTGCCCCCCCCCACTCGTTGTAGCGCCTGACGTGTTCTCACTGCCGCCGTTTCCGCATCCAGCAAGCATTCCTACCGTCATCGCCGTCGCAATTCCTGCTGCTAAAACTTTCTTCAATCTCATGTTCTTCCTCCTTGTTATATTAAACTGTTAATTGTTACCAAATTGACTTTTCTTCCCCTTATTCCTTTACTGACCCGATCGTCAGACCAGAAATAAAGTACTTCTGGAAGAACGGATAGGTACATGCGATCGGCACGATGATCACGATCGCGATCGCCATTCTCACACTCTCTGTCGGCATAGATAACTTATACTGCTGTAAAGAAAGTCCACCGTACGGATTGTTGGCGATGTACTCAATGTTCTTCTGCATATTATTCAACAATGACTGCAAAGTCTGCTTCTTCGTATCCTGTATGTACAGGGATGCCTGGAACCAGTCGTTCCAGTAACCGAAAGCCGCAAACATACCAATCGTCGCCATGACCGGTTTGGAGATCGGCAACACGATCTGTGACCAGATACGGAACTGTCCCGCACCGTCGATCTTGGCGGATTCGATAATGGAATCCGGCACCGTCGTCCTAAAGAACGTCCGGCAGATCGTCACACTGAACGCTGAGCAGGCCAGAGGCAGGATCAACGCCCAGATACTGTTGTTCAATCCAAGGATATTATTTACCACCACGTAGCTTGCCAGCATACCGCCGTTGAACACCATCGGGATAAAGATCAGCCACGTATAGATCGTCTTTAACTTAAAGTTCCTTCTGGAGACCACATAGCCCATGGAAGTATTGAGTCCGATCGAGATGATCGTACCTACGACCGTCACCAGCACGGACATGAAGGCCGCCCGCAGGATCGTCATGCGCTCATTCCACAGAAACTGATAGGCTGAAGCCGAAAGCGCCTGCGGGAGCAGCTGATAGCCGTTGGCCCGGATCGCTTCCTCATCCGTGATGGAGATGGAAAATACAAACAGCAATGGGATCACACACATCACCGCCAGCACCAGAAAGATCACATTGAATATTACATTGGTGGATGTCTTGATCTGGTTCAGAGACTGTCCGCTTTTTTCTTGTTTTGCCACTTTGTGCACCTCCTTCTATATGATCCTGTTCTCGTTGTCAATCTTACTCACGATCCAGTTAGCCAAAAGGATCGTACCGCAGCTACAGATCGCCTGGAAGAACGACGCTGCTGCCGTCTGTCCGATCGGCGACGAAGATTGGATCGACATGTATATGAACGTGTCGAAAGTTGACGCCGTCGTATACAGGGATGCCGGCAACTGTCCTGTTACCTGGAAGAACAGACCGAAATCCGAGTTGAAGATTTTACCACAGTCTAAGATCAGCATCATAATGAAGACTGGCTTAATCGCCGGCAGCGTGATATGTCTTGCCTGCTGTGCCTTGGTGGCTCCGTCCATCACGGCCGCCTCATAGAGCGACGGATCAATGCCGGTGATACTTGCCAGATAGAGCACCATACCATAACCCATACCCTTCCAGGTATTGAGGAAGATGATGATGAAAGGCCAGTACTTATTCTCCTGATACCACATGATCCCTTCGCCGCCCATCGCTCTGATGATGCCGTTTATGTAGCCTCTCTCCGGTGTCAACAGCGCGTAAACGAAGTAGCTGATCACAACCC
>CAMWLJ010000074.1 GCA_947175055.1 uncultured Lachnospiraceae bacterium
CCAGTTCCAGAGCCTTCCGCAGTACGAACTTGGTCTGCGGCATGGGTCCCTCGAAAGCGTCCACTACAAGAATAACACCGTTCACCATCTTGAGGACACGTTCTACTTCTCCGCCGAAGTCTGCGTGGCCAGGCGTATCTATGATATTGATCTTAACATCTTTATAAGTAACGGCAGTGTTTTTGGAAAGGATCGTAATACCGCGCTCCTTTTCGATATCATTAGAATCCATGACGCGTTCTGTCACTTCCTGATTTTCTCTGAAAACACCGCTTTGTTTTAACAGCTCGTCTACCAATGTCGTCTTGCCGTGATCGACGTGGGCGATGATTGCTACATTTCTTACGTCTTCTCTGGTCTGTTTCATCTTTACCTCCATTCCGAAGCGTTTTACGCTGAGGACGCGAGCAGAATTTAGGAGTTTTCCGAAGGAATACTCCGATTTTGCTCTGCGATCAACAGAATTTATGCCTTTCTATAAACACACTATATATAATAAATTAAAACTTGCTCATTATATCATCTGCTTTTCTTTCTTGCAAGTCCTGGTTCAAAATGTGACGGTTTCAGTGCTATGTGTCAGTTTCCGCGATTACTGACAGTTCTAATTTCGTCGCATTTCCTATATATTGATAATACAATACAAATGGGAATCAGGGATTCCTGCAATTCAACAGTCAGAAGGGAGAAAAACATGACAGATAAGGTTATTGAAAACAACCAGGTGGCGATCATGGGAGAGATCATGAGTGACTTTACTTTCAGCCACGAGATTTTTGGAGAGGGATTTTATATGGTGGATATCAGTGTAAACCGTCTCAGCGATTCTACGGATATCATTCCTGTAATGGTGTCGGAGCGACTTTTGGACGTCACCGACGATTATAAGGGGATGAAGATCAGTATTGTTGGACAATTCCGCTCCTACAACAGACATGAAGAGAGAAAGAACAGGCTGGTACTGTCTGTTTTTGCCAGAGAGATCGAATTTGTTGATGAGATCAGTGAGAGCGCCAAGACCAACCAGATCTTTCTGGACGGTTATATCTGTAAAGCGCCGATCTATCGTAAGACGCCTTTGGGGCGGGAGATCGCGGATCTGCTCTTGGCAGTCAACAGACCCTATGGTAAATCAGACTACATACCCTGTATCTGTTGGGGCAGAAATGCCAGATTCGCAAGTAATTTTGAGGTGGGCAGTCGCTGTGCGATCTGGGGAAGGATCCAGAGCAGAGAATATATGAAGAAGTTATCCGAGGAGCAGCTTGAGAGAAGAGTGGCCTATGAGGTGTCGGTCAGCAAGCTGGAGCTGGTGGAAGAGGAAGAATGAATGGCTGGCTGTTGGGATACACGGCTGATATTTTGCCAGATACCAGGGTAGATTTGGGGAAATTGAACAATAAGTTGCATGAATGGGTGTATTGTGTTATGATAATTAAATAAGTTGTTGCAGAAGTAAATAGCATTAGGGCAGTGCGCATATTTCGCGGTCCGCAGATGCAGCATATTGCTTACTGCATGTTTGCGAAAGAAGATACTTGGTAGAACAGGGGGATTGGCGTTACCACTGTATCCGGCAGGCAGTAACGCTTATAAGGAGTGCAATATGAGAAAAGGCATGATTCAGATCTACAGTGGCGATGGTCATGGCAAGTCTCCGGCAGCGCTGGGCAGAGCCGTTCAGACAGCGTGCAGAGGAGAGAATGTGGTGATCATCCAGTTCTTGAAAGGACGGGGATTGACTGATTCAGAGTTTGTTAAGAGACTGGAACCGGAGATCAAGATATTCCGTTTTGAGAAATCGAACGAAGATTATGTGAATCTTTCTGAGGAACGTAAGACAGAGGAGTGGCAGAATATCCGCAACGGGCTTAATTTTGCCAAGAAGGTATTATATACCGGGGAGTGTTCTCTTCTGATCCTGGATGAAGTATTGGGACTGATCGATAAGGGAATCATTACAGTTGAAGAACTGAAGAATCTGCTTATGGTGAAGCCAGACGATATGGATATCATCATGACAGGCATTACTTTGAACGATGAGGTGTGTGTGTTGGCAGATGAAGTGACTAAAGTGGAGACGATGCGTTTTAAGATCTGGGAATAGTAACTTTACGACAAGTATTGACAGATTTCCGGCATAATGTTAAGATAAATTGATTAAGTAATAGAGGAATTGATAGAGGTTGCGCTTTTTATCAGTAAGTTTTCGGATGTGGCAGGCACAGAGGAAGGATTCTGAAAGGGGAAAGCGCCGAAAGGAAGAGTTACCTGTGTGCTCTTATCCTTGGGCATACAGTGAAGAACTGTATGACTGTCATCGGATCGATGGGGAGCTATCAGGTATGAGAGAGTTAAAGCTGGCCCTTGTATGGTCAGCTTTCTTTATCATATAAGGATATTTCTACGAATTTCCTATATGATAAAATCAATGATCGCACTGCGCGATCCGGAATAAGGGCATTGATTTACAGGCAAAGCAGAAAGGAAGGATATGTATGGCGATTTTTAAAGGTGCAGGTGTAGCGATCGTTACACCGTTTCACGAGGACGGCAGTATCAACTATGAGAAATTCGAGCAGCTGGTAGACGAACAGATCGCGGGAGGTACCGATGCGATCATCGTATGCGGAACGACGGGCGAGGCTTCCACACTGACGCACGAGGAGCATCTCGACTTGATCAGATTCTGTGTGGAGAAGGTAAACGGTAGAGTGCCGGTGGTCGCTGGTACCGGTTCAAATTGCACCAAGACCGCAGTATATCTGTCCACCGAGGCGGAGAAGTATGGCGCGGACGGGCTGCTTCTGGTGACGCCGTATTATAATAAAGCGACGCAGAAGGGATTGTTTGAGCACTTTAAGAAGATCGCAGATTCTGTGGAACTCCCGATCATCCTGTATAATGTGCCGAGCAGGACGGGATGTAATCTGCAGCCGAAGACAGTGGTGAAGCTGTGCACGGAGGTCAGCAATATAGTGGGGATTAAGGAAGCCAGCGGCAATATTGGTCAGGTTGTCAAATTGATGGCACTGGCGGGCAATAAGCTGGATCTTTATTCCGGGAATGACGATCAGATCGTTCCGCTTCTTTCTCTTGGCGGCAAAGGCGTTATCTCCGTATTATCCAATGTAGCTCCGAGACAGGTGCATGACATCTGTCAGAAATATTTTGACGGGGATGTGGAAGGCAGCAGGAAGGAACAGCTTCAGGCGATCGAGCTGTGTGACGCACTGTTTTGCGAAGTGAATCCGATCCCTGTAAAGGCAGCCCTGAACCTGATGGGCAAGGAAGTAGGTCCGACCCATATGCCACTATCCGAGATGGAACCTCAGAATTTAGAGACTTTAAAGACTGCGATGAAGAATTACGGTATTTTATAGTTCTCTCCATTTCTGCGCTGCTTTTTGCGTATATCGAGTTTGTGGCAAGCAACGAGCCAAGTGGCTGCTTGCAGCGGGGTATTTGATTAACTGCCCTCTGCCATGGACAGTAGCAGAAAGTGTCTGTTGCGGATGCAGGAGTAACAGCTCAGCCTTCGGCAACGGACACTTTTTGTATCATTGGGGGTGCAGATCCGACACCTGTCGTTGTGGCTGGTCCGGAGTCTGAGCGCCTATATAGATCGAAAAGGAGGGTAAATTATCATGGAAAAGAAAATCAGAGCGATCATGCATGGCTGTAACGGCAAGATGGGACAGACGATATCGGGGTTGATCGCAGCCGATGAAGGAATAGAGATCGTGGCAGGAATAGATGCTTATAGTGGGCTGACGAATCCTTATCCTGTATTTGACAGCATAGATGCCTGTGATGTGGAGGCGGATGTTGTGATTGATTTCAGTGCGGCGCCTGCGGTAGATGCTCTGCTCACTTACTGCGTCGCAAGGAAGGTTCCCTGCGTACTGTGTACGACAGGTTTATCCGAAGAACAGCTGGCGGCGGCGAAGGAGGTATCGGAGCAGGTGGCAATCTTAAAATCGGCCAATATGTCTCTGGGGATCAACCTGTTTCTGAAGATGGTGAAGGAGGCGACGCATGTTCTTGCAGAGGCAGGATTTGACATTGAGATCGTTGAGAAGCATCATAATCTGAAGAAAGATGCACCCAGCGGAACAGCGCTTGCGTTGGCGGATGCGATCAATGAAGAACTTGATCATACTTACCGGTATGTCTATGACAGGAGCCAGATAAGGGAGAAGAGGACGCAGAAGGAGATTGGGATCAGCGCCGTCAGAGGAGGCTCGATCGTGGGCGAGCATGATGTGATCTTTGCCGGAGCAGATGAGGTGGTTACCTTCTCACATAGAGCTTACTCGAAAGCAGTGTTCGGCAAAGGGGCGGTACAGGCGGCGAAGTTCCTGGCTGGGAAACCGGCCGGTATGTATGATATGAGTGATGTGATCGGGTAATAGCGATAAAACTCTGCCACAGTGGGAGAGTTTTATGCTGATAATACGGAGGGAGTATGGACGATTTAGAATTAAAGTACCTGAAAAGCTTTTCCAGGCAGTATCCGACAATCGCTGCTGCGTCGACAGAGGTCATCAACCTGCAGTCAATTTTGAATCTGCCCAAAGGGACAGAACATTTCATGACGGATATTCATGGAGAATACGAACAGTTTAATCATATCCTGAAGAATGGTTCGGGATCTGTGCGGCGCAAGATCGACGAGGAATTTGGCAATACGTTGAGTATTAAGGACAAGAAAAGCCTTGCGACTTTGATCTATTATCCGGAGGAGAAGTTGGATATCGTACTTCGGGAAGAGGATGAGAATTCAATCGAAGACTGGTATAAGATCACGCTGCATCGATTGGTACAGATCACAAAACGTGTTTCCTCCAAGTATACGAGATCTAAGGTGCGGAAAGCGCTGCCGGAGGACTTCTCCTATATCATAGAGGAGTTGATCACGGAGAAAGCGGAAATTCAGGATAAGGAAGCCTATTACAATGAGATCATACATACGATCATCCGCATCGGAAGAGCACAGGATTTTATCGTCGCTTTGAGCAATCTGATCCAACAGCTTGTCATCGACCATCTGCATATTGTCGGAGATATTTTTGACAGAGGTCCCGGGCCACACGTGATCATGGATACGCTTTGCAATTATCATTCAGTGGATGTGCAATGGGGAAATCATGATATTGTGTGGATGGGTGCGGCCAGTGGGCATCTTGCCTGTATTGCCAATGTGATCAGGGTAGCGGCAAGGTACGGCAATTTGGATACTTTAGAGGAAGGATACGGCATCAACCTGATCCCACTTGCCACGTTTGCCTTAGAGACTTATAAGCACACTGACTGCAGTGCGTTTGCGATCAGATATAATACGGAATATGATACGAAAGATCTGAGTCTTGACATGAAGATGCACAAGGCGATCGCCATGATCCAGTTTAAGCTGGAGGGGCAGATCGCTATGCGCAGGCCGGAATTTGAGATGCATGACAGGCTTTTGTTTGAGCATATAGATTATGAGAACAAGACTATCACGATCGGTGGCGTAGTTTACCCCATGAAGGATGTTGACTTTCCTACCGTTGATAGAGATAAGCCGTATGAGCTGACACCGGAAGAAGAGCAGGTCATGGAGAGGTTACGCCATGGCTTTGTGAAGTGTGAGAAGCTGCAGAAACATGTGAGATTTCTGTTTTCCAAAGGCGGACTGTATAAGGTCTATAATTCCAATCTGCTCTATCACGGCTGCGTTCCGATGGATGAGGAGGGGAACTTCAAGAAGGTCAATGTGTATGGGGAGGAATACAGCGGCAAGGCGCTGTATGACGTGCTGGAGCACTACGCCAGAAAGGGTTACTATTCCAATAATCTGCGTGACAAATTAAAAGGACAGGATATCATGTGGTATATCTGGTCCGGCCCTAATTCTCCGGTGTATGGGAAAGATAAGATGGCAACTTTTGAACGGTATTTTCTCGAGGATAAAGAGATTCAGAAAGAGACGAAGAACAGTTATTACAGGCTTTTGGATAACGAGCAGGTGATCGAGAAGATTTTGAAAGAATTTGGTCTGGACGGCAAGGACTCCCATATTGTGAACGGGCACGTGCCAGTGGAACGCAAGAAGGGAGAGTCACCGATCAAATGTGGCGGCAAACTGCTTATCATTGACGGCGGATTTTCCAAGGCGTACCAGGACAAAACAGGAATTGCCGGCTATACGCTGGTAGTCAATTCCTACGGAATGCGTCTGGTGGCCCATGAGCCTTTTGAGTCCACGGAGTCGGCGATCCTTCATGAGTCGGATATTTTCTCGGATTCGGTGATCCTGGAGACGAGTACACACAGGCAGAAGATCTCCGATACCGATGTCGGTGCGGAGCTTCGGGAGACGATCCATCAGTTGGAGGAACTTTTGCAGGCTTACAGGGACGGCACGATCATTGAAAGATAAAATTTCCGGCAGCGCTGACAGTATTTTGCGCTGCCGGAAAACTTTATGACCGATTTAGTTTTTGGAGCCGGTCACATCATCTACCATGTTCTCAACACCATCAGAGGCATCGTCAATGATATCGGAAGCAGCATTCCCTACATCATCAACTGCGTCGCCGACATTATCCAGTACGGAATCATCGTCGGTCTGGTCGCCGGCAGTCACGTCGTTGACATTTTCGTTTGCGTCTGTGCCGCCCATATCATTTGTGGTGCCGTTTACAGTGTTGTTCGTAGTATTGTTGTCGGTGGTACCGTTAGTAGTACCGTTAGTTGTACCATTATTGGTAGAGTTCTGGGATGTGTTGTCTACATTCCCGGTATTGTCGGTAGTGGTGCCGTTCGTACCGGCATCATTATTGGTATCCGACTGCGTAACGCTGCCATTGTCACTGCCATTTGCTGCATCGTCGTTTTTTCTTCCGCAGGCAGTCAGTGAAGCTATGGAAAGCGTCATGAGAGAAACAAGTAATAATGTTCTTATTTTTTTCATAATTACCTCCATGCCGGAGCATTTTTGCGAAGGCTGCGAGCCAAATTTCAGACTTGACTCTGCGATTCCGAGATTGTGGCTCCGACACAAACTCGCGATTGAAAAGCGATATCTCAGTTCTTCAATCTTGCCTTCATCCAGAAGTGTGATCTCGTACTTCTGCTTACAGCAGTCTGTTTTGTTAAAAACAGCTGCTCTTGTGTTAGTATGTCTGTTAAAAAATAAAATATACGTAACGGATCGCCGATTCCGCAGAGGAATCATGTGCCGGATCCGTGGATTGTGAGAGAGAGGAGTGAATACGGATATGGAATTCAGGCCATGCATCGATATTCATAACGGCAGTGTTAAACAGATCGTGGGCGGCAGCCTGAAGGATCTGCATGACGTGGCGGTGGAGAATTATGTATCCGAACAGGATGCCGTATTTTACGCCAGATTGTATAAAGAATATAAGATCAGAAATGGTCACATAATAATGTTGAATCCGGCCACATCGTCTCACTATGCAGAGACGAAGGCACAGGCGCTGGCTGCACTGAGAGCTTATCCCGGCGGACTGCAGGCAGGCGGCGGGATCACACCGGACAATGCAGGTGAATTTCTGGATGCCGGGGCAAGTCATGTGATCGTCACTTCCTATGTTTTTAGAGACGGCCAGATTCAGTACGATCATTTGAAAAAACTGGTTAAAAAAACGGGCAGACAGCGCCTTGTGCTGGATTTAAGCGTCCGTAAAAAAGAGGACTGTTACTTTATCGTAACCGACAGGTGGCAAAAATATACGCAGGTGGAACTGACGGAGCAAGTGCTTGATGCGTTGTCGGAGTATTGTGATGAATTTCTGGTACATGCTGTGGATGTGGAAGGAAAGTCAAGCGGTATAGAAACAGACGTAGTCAGGATTCTGGGAGACTGGGGAATGCAGCCTGTGACTTATGCGGGCGGTGTACATGGTTTCGAGGATCTAAGAATATTGAAGAGGCTTGGGAGAGACAAAGTACATGTGACGGTGGGCAGTGCTCTTGATCTGTTTGGCGGAACGATGAGATTCGAGGAGGTGCTGCGAGAGTGCAGCAGATGAAGAGAAGTTTAGGACATGCAGAGTAAATCTGAAAAATCCACCTGTGCGATTGCTAATAAAGCTGCGCAGGTGGATAAATTTAAAATTCAAGAAACTCTTTCTGAGCCTGGATCTCAGGCGGAATAGCCGCGCCTGTATTTTTGATCTTCTGGAACAGATTGCTGTAATGATGGAGGCGCTGTCCCTGTTTTACGTCATAGCGTTCCATGGTTTCCTTATACAGGGGGTTTGCCTTCAATGTATCACGGATTCCCTTGGCAAAAGGACAATAGGTGAAGAGGATCGCACGGGCGATCTTATTCAAACGTGGTGAGCCGGCTCCTTCATAAAGAACCCAAGACTCGTAATCTCTGATGAACATCTCCTTAAAGCTGTTCTTTGCCTTCTGCATGGCCAGTTTGATCTTCTCCTTGGCATCCGTGGACAACTCATGATTTTTCTTATAAAACTGAATATAATCAAAGTACTCGCTTGTCAGGGAAGGCTCCGTCACATCATTCCATCTCGGACCCTGGACACGCTTGCACATCTCCCAACGGAAATCGGCGGTCAGACGGATGAAGATATTGGTCAGATCTTCCATCTGGAAAACGGATACCATCATGCGGGCAGGCGTAGTACGTTTGCGGCCTTCGATCTCCTGCCACATAACACCCCTGATTCCCATATTAGGCATGAGGATGATGTCCGGAAGTATTTCCACGCTGACGTATTCTTTGGCGATGCCCAGTTCCGTGTTCGTGTAGATCGTATCACGGTAGTATGCACCGAAATCAACGGAACGGATATGGTTAAAGGCTTCTTCTACTTTAGCCACCGATACAAGCGAGGTATCCAGATCTTTCAGAATGTTATGTTCTGAGAAGACGGGACAGAAACTGCTGATACGTCCGAACGTAATCTTGTTGATGGCAGGGAATACGCTCTGGAGCTCAAAGAGAACCATCTTCTCGTTATCATTGAGCATGGCAGCTTCTTCCGCTGCGGTGATCTTGCCGCCTGTCTTCAGTTCATGTACATGGGCCTGGAAGTCAGTGTCAAATTCATTCCGGCTGGGAGACTTCGTTCCCTTGTAGATTGCCATCAACCACTCATAGATCGTGTATAATCCTTTGGAAGGATCTGTAGGCAGATAATCTACGATAGAATGAAGATAAGAAGCATTCTTCATGCCGGCCAGCTGTTCGTCCACATATCCGAAGTTGAAGAACATTTTTAAGACTTTGGGTACAGAAGCATCGTTAAGACTCTGTACAAAAGCTTTCTCATATACTTCGTAGAACAGCTTGGTGATCTTCTGCCGCAGTTTTCTTGCGGCATCATCGGAGCTGTTCTTATCAGTCATCTTGCGGTATTGTTCCACGGATATCTTAAAGGCGTAAGCCGTTTCTTCACTTACCTTCGAGTAGGATAATATGGTATTGAGTGAATCGATGATGTCTGCGCTGGCGCCGGCGGCAGCATCGACAGAATCTCCGGCATGTGCGCTCAGAGAATTTAACCTGTCATGATATTCGGCAACGCGCTTTTCATACATATCGTGGTCAAAAGAAGGATGCTTCTCCAGTTGGGACATCATGGCAGATATCGTATCGCTCAGCGTTGAGGAGTCTTCTGTATCCGAACCGATCCTGTAGAGCAGGCTGGCGTAAAAGTCGAACAGATCCAGCCGGTTTTCATTCATCAGGAGATTGGAAAGTTCGGATTTATAATCGTGCAGGACACGGCATACGGATATGACTTGATAAATGTCCTCACTTGCTTTGGCCATAAGACCAAACATGAAAGAGGAACTCTTCTTCTTAGCGGGAGAGTTCTTTACGAGAGCAAGCAGTTGGGAATAGTAGCCTCCAAGCCAGTCGGCGACATCCTCGTCAAGTACCAGCTCGGACAGTGCTTCAAGACCGGGAAGAGCCCTGGCTGCCACACCGTGCTTGTTACAAAAAGAGGTGTATTGTTTATAACTGTCTATCAGATAATGGTAAAACTTATCACAATCCAGCCGTTCCTGTTCATACTTATTTAAGATAGTACGTAATTGCTTGTATAATGATGTAATGATTCGGCCCGACATGTCGGCGTTAACCCCCATCAGGTCAGATAGCTGTGCCTTGGAACAGGGATAAGGGGCAAGAGAAACTGCCTCATCCGCCTTATAAGTAATATAATAAGAACCAAAATGAAGTTCACAGATTCCGATGACATCTCCTTTGGTCAATTGAAATTCACCACCGGGATAGGTGGCGCGGACAGTGCCATTCGTGATCAAGTGAATTGCGGTGACCGGTTGTTCGCTTTGAAATAGTAGTTCCCCGGCAGGGAATTCTTTTACAGCCATAAGATGTTCCTTTATCTGCAGATCATGCAGAAATCCCTTCTGAATAATAATTTATAAGATTTATATGCGGTATTTACCCGCTATATTTTAGTATACTGCGAATAGAAGATAAAAACAAGGAAGAATATGTATCTATTTAGCTTGGGAATTTGCACTGGTTATAGAATATGCCATGCTTTTGGCATTTTGTGCTGTACTTTTTGGGAAAGTATGCTAAAATTATATGACAGGTATGTCGATTATGAGACTATGTTCAGACAGGATGATTGATATGAGAAGGGGTAATTTCTATGGATAAGGACGATATTGCATACAGACAACAGGTGGTGAATACCTATAAGCCGGATGTGGAGAAACTGATCCGCTACCTCCCGTGGCTTGATGAGAAGGCGGGGAGTAATGTGCAGGAAACCTTTGAGGGATCCGGTATTAAAGAAAGTTCGATCACGTTTCCGGTATATGACGGCATGCTGATGAGCTTTATCAAGGAAGTCCAGCGGACGGGACTGCTTGACCGCAATTATCCGTACGTCTATTCCAGGAACAGGATCAGGACCGTGAAGGAGGAACTGGCGGCCATCGATCGGGCTGGCATCAGGGAGATGGATATTCTGAAGGGCATCCTGTCCAAGTATGTGCTTGGCGGCATGACGAAAGGGCGGCTATGGACGGAGGCGGTCTATAACGGAGTCTTCCGGAATGTGGTGCGGAAGATGAAGGAGAATCTGGAGTTTTGGGACCGGCCGATGAAGTGAGAGGATAGATCCGGGCGGGTCATATAAATATAGTCAGAGAAGGAAACACGGGGAATGGGAGAGAAATCAGTACAGAAGAAGAAATACATATTGGATACGGCACGGAAGGTATTCGTGGAAAAGGGCTATAAGAACGTGACCATGAAGGATATCGTGGAAGCCTGCGAGATCAGCCGCGGAGGGCTGTATCTGTATTTCGACAGCACGGAGCAGATCCTGTTGGAGATCCTGCAGATGGAGGCGGAAGAGACGGACGATATCTTTTCCGAGAATATCACGGAAGGGGATACGGCGGCGGATATCCTGACGCTTTTTCTCAAAGAGCAGAAGAAAGAGCTGCTGCAGAAGAACACGCTGACGGTGGCCGTGTACGAATATTTCTTTGCCAACAGATCCACGGATAAGAACAATATGCTCAGGAAGCAGTTTGAAGCCGGCGTGCGTGTCTTAGAGAAACTAATCGAGATGGGGATCTCCAGCGGGGAGTTTTACTGCGAGAATCCGAAAGGGGCGGCCAGCAATATCATGTATGTGCTGGAGGGGATGAAGATCAATGCGCAGACCTTCGGCATATCGGAGAAGAAGGTGGATGAGCAGCTTCTTTATATTATGGAAGGACTGATCATAGATTAGCAGGCGAGAGCGCGCGGGCGATGTGATCACACCCGTCTTTTCAGGGGCAGTTAGTCAAGACCGGCAGGCGGTATAAGTATACAGGAGAAATCTCTGGCAGACATATCCGTGTGGTATGTCTGTCTTTTTTTGTAACAGTTCAGCCATAAAGTACTCTGCAGACTGTGCGGGTGCTTGTACACAGAACACGGGCGGCAGAGTATTTTATGAGCGGAGCGCTTTCAGTTATGAAAAAAACGAACAAAGTTCGTTTAAATATGAGCCGCAAAGCGGCGCCGGCTGCGTAGCAGACGCTTTTATGAATGATGAGGGCTGAACTGTTACTTTTTTTCATAAAAAATTTGAAAAGCTGAAGACATGGTCAGCCGTGTCCCGTTATAATAGATAGAGTTGCTTGGATGTACGGCCAAAAGGAGCTGGTGCAGAGCAGTTCATGACTTGGGTCAGGAGAGGAGGCAGATCATATCAATCGGGAAGAACAATTATCAGCGCTGATCGATTCCTACCAGAATCTTGTTTTTTCCATATGCTACAAAATGACAGCGGATTATTTTGCCTCCGAGGATCTGACGCAGGAAACCTTCCTGTCGGCTTACAATCACTTGAAGGATTTCGATGGGAAACACGAGAAAGCGTGGCTATGCAGGATCGCGACCAACAAATGTCTGGACTATATGCAGAGTGCCGGGAGAAGAAGTATTCCGACCGAAGACACCGGCATAGAGGAGACCATGGGAAGAGGACAGAGATTTGACAACACACCGGAGCAATCGTGCCTGGAGGAAGAAGTGCGGGAGACGCTGCTTGCGAGATGCAGGTCGTTAAAGCCGCCTTATGATGAGATCGCCAAGGCGTATTACTATGACGAGATGGATGTGAGCGAGATCGCTGCACTAAGAGACATGAAGGTCAAGACAGTGCAGACGCAGATCTACCGTGCAAGGTCGATGCTGCGCAAGTTGTATGGAAAGGAGAAGGGCGCATGATCTATCAATTAGAAAATGAAAAGAAAAAGATGAAACAGCGGGACAGTGACGACTTCTCCGGCTATTTGTCCGAGGAAGCGCTGCTTGAGCTGATCGGGCAGGTGGAAAGCGAAGAAATGCTGCGTGCGCCGGTACATCTGAAGGAAAATATACTGACACAGATCGGCAAAGAGCGCAGAGCAAGCAGAAAAAGACAGATCTTTGCCTACCGCGCCAAGGTACTGATCGCGATGGCGGCGGCGCTCACGGTATTGATCCTGATGCCGGCAGGAAGCGTGGAAGACGAAAGACAGCCGTTTCTGTCAAAACAGACGGCCGCGGTATCTATGGAACAGGCAGCAGTGGAAAGACAGAAGAATATAGATGACAAATGGGAAGAATACCGGGAAGAACAGGCAAGCGGCGGCGTAAGAGGAATGCTGGGCGATATTGGTGCCAGAGTTTCGCAGTTTGGAAGGAGACTGTCATGGGACAGAGATATGGAATAGTTGGAGAATTTTAAGCAAATGATCATGGAAACTGGAAAGAGAGGATGAATATGATGCAGAGAAAGAAGAGCAGGTTTTTGGTGTTTCTATTGTCTTTTATCCCCGGAGCAGGGGAGATGTATATGGGCTTTATGAAAATGGGACTCAGCCTGATGCTGGGATTTATGATCCTGGCAGCAGTCGTTGGGTTCACGAATCTGGGGGCACTGGCGGTCTTCCCGATCGTCCTGTATGCTTACAGCTTTTTCCACGCCAATAATCTGGCGACCCTGGATGACCGTATGTTTCACAGTATCAGAGACGAATATCTGTTTGGATTCGGAGAGTTTGACAATTGGAAGTTTAAGCTGGAGGGCAGGAATCGAAAGATAGCGGCGGTTATTCTCATCGTGCTGGGAGTGATGATGCTGTGGCAAGTGGTCTTTAATCTCCTCTGCGATATCTTCGGATGGGATAACCGGTTTCTCAGTGCGGTCCACTATTTCGTACGGGACGATCTGCCGCGAGCGGTGGTCGGCATCGGTGTGATCTGGGCCGGGTTTGCCCTGATCCGTGGAAAGCGTATAGCGATCGAAGATAAAGACGATGCGGCAGAGGAATGGACGAGACACCGCGGGCGTCAGGCAGCGGATGAGTGGACGGGATACCGCGAGCGCCAGGCAGCGGATGAACAGCCGATGTATCGGGAACAACAGACGGCCGGGGACTGGACGGGACATGACGGGAATCGGCCCGGAGCAGATGGCTTTAGAGAACAGAACGGACAGATGACAGTGCGCGAAACACAGCCTGTCGTAGACGGAAGGATAATCTATGGGGAAGGACCGGTCGCCGATGGCTCGGAACTGCCGGAAAACAGGAATTAAGGAAGCCGGCGGGAAGAGATGTTTACGCCTGAATTCACAAGTTGAGCAAGAATGGAGGTTATTATGGAACAGAAAGAGAAGTCTTGTCAGGTCAGAAGAATCGGTTCGGTAACATTCGGGATCACGTTGATCTGTTATGGTATCTTGTTCCTGGTCAGGATCTTTGTACCGTATCTGGAATATCATATAATATTTCAGTGCTGGCCGATGGTATTTATTCTGCTGGGCATAGAGATCCTGATAGAAAACTACAGGTGCAGAACGCATGATGAGAAGTTTATCTATGATTTTCCGGCTATATTGATGCTGGCAGCAATGCTGTTCTTCGCGATGATCATGGCAGTGATCGATTATGCCATACGGTGCGGCAGCGCTATGTACTGGTAAAGGAACTTTCAAAGGATGCAGCGCGCGCGTGCGATGCATCCTTTGGTCGTGCAGGGACTGGATCAGCATCTGACAGCCGGTCTATAATTCTTCATAAGCGATCTCTCTCTTGGACAGGAACTGTCGGATTGACTGATCCCACAAGGCGTCGGGGGTCTTATCCATCAGAAAGGTGTTATACGAAG
>CAMWLJ010000075.1 GCA_947175055.1 uncultured Lachnospiraceae bacterium
TTCGCTTTAATATTAACGCAATGATGCCAAGTTGTGCTTGCAAAGTGGCATTAGAGAAGAAAGCATATTTAGTTGGTGTTTTAGCTCCTTTTGTAGTATTAGGTTTTGGCAGTGTATTTTTCATTTTTTCCTCCATTCCGAAGCGCTTTGTGCTGAGGACGCGAGCAGAATTTCAGATTCTGCTCTGCGATCAATAGAATTTGTGACGCTTCTGCACAAATTCTTGGTTGAATAAATTGCTCATCAGAGAATTTATTCAACCTTATATATCCGGGTACAGTGTCTTTCCTTACTATGATTGTTAATTTTATCTCCGCAGGAGCTGATTTGATTATTGCACGTAATGTGTTAAAAGAAAGGGATTTTAGAATGTGCATAATATAAAAGAGGTTAGTATTTTTGACGGTTCATTAATTCATCATCCAATTAATGATATGATGAAAAAATATCATATAGATGGAGTAAAGCAGCGTCTCATGTTATGACACTCCTATATTCCGGCAAAAATAGCGGAAATGTTGATGAACACAGCGCTTCCGTTATTTTATTGTGTCTGTTATTCTGTTACATAGGATAGGAGATCAATAGAGTCCGTGACGATCCGGCAGAAATTTTCCGGCTGTCGGGCGCAATGCAAGTCCTAAGGGAACCGCCACGATGACAGCGATAACCGCATTCATACTCGATATTATACTTTTTTGCGTTACGGTAAGCATGACAGCCTCTAATGGCAGCCCTAAAACGAAACGGTCCTCGATAAAGGCCTTGGCAATATAAGTAGGACATAAAGGAAAGCGCCTGCCGCCGCACCGCCGATAAACCGCGTTTTCAGCCCAGCCTTGCACTTGGATATGATCTTCCCGCATGACCACGCCATAAGAAACTTGAACGCAAAGGTAAAAGGCGCAGACGTTATGTATGCCGGATTTGTCAGATCAAAAAACATAGAGCCGATTCCGGCGGCAAGCCCTCCGAGCGTCGCTCCCAGAAGCATACCGGATAACAGGCACATGACATTTCCCATGTGAAGCCTTGTACTGCCGATCGCCGTCGGTATGGGAATCTGTAAAAAGGCAGATGCAGCATAGACCGCTGCCTCCATGATCCCGTAGAGCAGTGACGTAACGGAAGTTCATCCAACGCTATGTCCTTAGTATATCCTTGATAATGTAGGCATACAATGTTAGAATTGTGTTGCATACAATTTGGGGAGGAGAAGCGGATATGCCGGTCAATTCATTTGAGAACTATCCTATGTCGTGGAAACCGCAGAAAGCAGACCTTGAGAAACCGTATTATCTGGCCATAGCCGCCAGTCTGGAGAAGGATATTTTAAGCGGCACTTTGCCGGAAAATACGAAACTTCCGCCGCAAAGGGAGTTGGCCGACTTTCTGGATCTGAATTTGAGCACGATCACAAGGGCTTATAAGCTCTGTGAATTAAGAGGGCTTCTGTATGCGGTGACAGGAAAAGGGACCTTCGTGTCTCCGGGAATTTCTGCGCAGGACACGTTTCTGGATAAGAGCAGTCCTGTCATTGAAATGGGTATGATCAAGCCGTTTTATGAATGTGACCGAAGTGTTTTGAGTGCAGCCGGAAAGGTGGTAAACAGCCCGGACAATATCCGTCTGTTAGAGTACAGCGATCCTTTCGGGACGGAGCGGCAGGTTAAGGCTGCCCGGAAGTGGCTCCATCATTTCGGCATTGACGCACCGAAAGCAAATATCATGGTGTCTGCGGGGGCGCAAAACGCTTTATCGGTTGTATTGATCTCTCTTTTCAAAGCGGGAGATAAAATCGCGGTGGACGCTTTTACCTACACAAACTTTAAGGGATTGGCTAATTTTCTTCATATACAGCTCATTTCCGTTGAAACGGACGGATGCGGAATGTCCCCGGATTCTTTGCTGCAGGCTTGCCGGAATACTGAGATCAAAGGGATTTACCTCATGCCGACATGCAGTAATCCCACCAGTATTTTTATGCCGGCGGCCCGCAGACAGGAGATTGCCGAGATAGCGCGCCGATTTCATCTGCTGCTGATAGAAGACGATATTTACTCCTTTTTGGCTCCGAGTGGTGTAAGATCGTTTTTTTCCATGCTTCCGGAACAGACCGTTCACATATGCAGCATTTCAAAGTCCCTGTGTGCAGGGCTGCGCGTGGCGTTTCTGGTATTTGCGGCAAAGTATAGGGAAGCACTGGCGGCCGGTATGCTCAACATCAACCTGAAGACCGTTTCCCTGAACGGGGAAATCGTCGCGGAACTGATCGAAAGCGGTATGGCTTTCAACATTGTTCATCAAAAACTGGCACTGGCCGAAAAAAGAAACCGGATCTTTAAGTCCGTGTTTGATGTGCCCGGGCAGGATGATATCGTGCGTTTCTTCTACTGGCTCCCGCTTCCGGAGCATTTGACAAGTGAGGAAATGGAATTGCGCGCATTACAAAAGGGCGTGCATATTTTAGGCTCTCATCGGTTTGCCATGACAAACGTACAAAAGTCATCTTACATACGGGTGTCTGTCGCGTCACCCGATACGGAAGACGATCTAAGAAAAGGGCTGCTGATATTGAGAAATATCTTTGGCGATAATGCTGCTGATTTCTTTGTGTAGGTTGCAGAATACTATATTAGACACGATATGTGCAGGAACCGTGAGGAGCAGTTTGTATCCTGGTCGGTGCTAAGGCGATGAACGGCAGCACAGGAACAGGGAATGCCAGGTAGATTGTATAAAGAAGGGAGTAGAGTAGGTATGCATAATGAATTGACAAAACAGGACATCAAAAAGATGCAGGAAGAGATCGAGTACCGCAAGCTGGTGGTGCGCAAAGAGGCGCTCGAGGATGTGAAGACGGCCCGGGCACATGGTGATCTGAGCGAGAACTTCGAGTATCATGCGGCAAAGAAGGTGAAGAATCAGAACGAGAGCCGGATCCGTTATCTGGAGAGGATGATCAAAACGGCGGTGATCATCTCCGACGAATCGGCAGAAGACGAGGTTGGCATGAACAATACGGTGGAGGTCTATTTCGAGGAGGATGACCTTGTGGAGAAGTACAAGTTGGTCACTACCGTGCGCGGCAATTCTCTGGAAGGACTGATCAGTACGGAATCACCGTTGGGGAAGGCACTGCTTGGCCATAAGGCAGGCGACCGGGTCTATGTGGAGGTGAACCCCGGATACGGATATTATGTGGTGATCCGGTCCATAGAGAATACCGTGGATGACGGAAGCGATAAGCTGCGCAGCTTTTGATCTTTCCGCATACGGATGTCCGCGATGCAGGCATAAACGGGACATCCCCTGCATATATCATACAAAGCAGTGACAAGCAGTCCAACGGGATTGCTTCGGCAGGAAATTGATGACAGATGCAGGAGGAAAGTGCATGTATGAGGTGAAGGCGGCAGCGGAAGTGCTCCGTATGCTTGGAACGGACAAGGATAAAGGACTTCGGCAAAAAGAGGTGATGGAGCGCAGGGCAAAATATGGGCCTAATCGGCTGAAAGATCAGGAGCAGAAGAGTTTGGGACAGATGATCCTGGAACAGCTGAACGATCCACTGATCCTGATCCTGGTGGTGGCGATGGCGGTCTCGCTCATGCTCCATGAGCTGGGGGATGCCATCATCATTGTTACCGTGGTAGTCTTAAATG
Source organism: uncultured Lachnospiraceae bacterium (assembly GCA_947175055.1). Classification (GTDB taxonomy): domain Bacteria; phylum Bacillota; class Clostridia; order Lachnospirales; family Lachnospiraceae; genus UBA3282. The sequence continues at coordinate 3,666 of CAMWLJ010000075.1, forward strand.
CGACGGTGGGCATCATTCAAGAAGGGAAAGCCGGGAAGGCGGTGGAAGCGTTAAAGAAGATCTCCACGCCGCAGGCCGTTGTCCTGCGGGATGGGGAACGCGTTAAGATTGCCGCCGAAGATCTGGTCCAGGGAGATATCGTGTTCTTAGAGGCCGGAAATATGGTTCCGGCGGACTTGAGACTGCTTGATACAAACGGCATTTGCGTGGAAGAGTCTACCCTAACAGGAGAGTCTGTGCCGGTAGAAAAGGACGCAGAATATGTGGTAGAAGTGCCGGGAGATAACAGCTGCATGAATATGGCGTATATGTCCACTTATGTGACAAAGGGCCGCGGCCTGGGCGTGGTGACGGCTACGGGTATGGATACCAGAATCGGACATATCGCGGATATGCTGCATGAGGGGAAGGAGAAGCTGACACCTCTTCAGGTGAAACTGGGAGAACTGGGCAAGGTGCTCAGTGCACTGGCGGTGGGGATCTGCGTATTCCTGTTTGTGGTGGCTGTTTTGCAGAAACGGGATGTAGGCGAGATGCTTTTGACTTCCGTATCGCTTACGGTGGCGGCCGTTCCGGAAGGACTGCCGGCTATTGTGACCATCGTGCTGGCGCTGAGTGTATCGCGGATGGTGCGGGCCAAAACGATCGTGCGCAAGCTGTCTTCAGTGGAGACGCTGGGTGCCGTAGAGGTGGTGTGCTCAGATAAGACGGGCACGCTGACACAGAATAAGATGACGGTGACGGAATGTTATCTGGAAGGCAGGCTGACAGGAAAAGAGCGTTTCATGGATCTGTTCACGACATGGGACGGGGACCGTGCACCTACCGGCACACAGCGCCATTTCTTGCTTGCCAGTATCCTGTGCAATGACGGTGTCTTGAACGGGGAGGAGAAGATCGGGGACCCGACGGAGCTTGCTCTGCTCTATATGGCGAGGGACTGCGGCGTGGAAATAGAAGAACTGCGTGCATGTTTTCCCAGGATCAGGGAGAGAGGGTTTGATTCGGAGCGCAAGATGATGACTACGGTGCACCGCGAGGGACAGGAGCTTATCGCCTACTCCAAGGGTGCCGCGGAGCGGATTCTGGAGGGATGTGACCGTATTTATGTGCATGGAGACATTCAGACTATGACGCAGAGTGATCGGGATGCGGTCACAAAGGTGCAGGGAAGCCTGATGAAGGAGGGGCGGCGTGTGATGGCGCTTTCTATGGCACAGGACGGCAATATGACGGAGAGGAACATGATCTTCCTGGGACTTCTCAGTATGCAGGATCCGGTACGGCCGGAGGCGGTGCGGGCGGTGGCTGATTTTGAACAGGCTGGCGTGTCTACGGTGATGATAACGGGAGACCACCCGGACACGGCTTTTTCCATCGCCAGAGAGCTGGGGATTGCAGATAGTCCGAGGCAGTGTATCACGGGCAGAGAACTGGATCACCTGAAGGAACACAGCCTCTTACAGCGGCTCCAGGAACTTAGGGTATTCGCCAGAGTGACGCCGGAACATAAGGTGCGGATCGTGGAGGGCTACCGGACGCTGGGAAAGACCGTAGCCATGACCGGAGACGGGGTGAACGACGCACCGTCCCTGCAGGCGGCGGATATCGGCATCGCTATGGGGATGAACGGCACGGACGTGGCTCGCGGGGCGGCGGATTTTGTACTGATGGATGACAATTTTGCCACGATACATACGGCTATCAAAGAGGGAAGGGGCATCTATGAGAACATCAGGAAATCGGTATTGTTTCTGCTTTCATCCAATCTGGGGGAGATCATTACGATGTTACTCACTATCGTGGCAGGGCTTCCCAGTCCTTTAAAGGCCAGCTTTATTCTGTGGATCAATCTGATCACGGATTCTCTGCCGGCATTGGCTCTGGGGGTGGACGACAATGAGAGCGAACGCCTGATGATGGAGAAACCCCGTAAGAAGGAGGATTCGCTGTTCGCGAAGGGCGGCCTTTTGTGTGTCATCTGCTACGGCTTGGTGATCGGCGGTGTCAGTCTGGCGGCTTTTCTGAAAGTGCCCTACGACCGGATCGTGGCGGAAGGGCTGCCTGTCACTTTGCACAATGTTGTGGAGGGGCTGCGGATATCGGCGGTGCTCGCCAAGGCACAGACGCATGCCTTTACGGTCCTGGGGATCAGTCAGTTGTTCCATGCCGTCGGTATGCGGGACGTGAATCGCTCTGTTTTTAAGATGAATCACAGGAATAATCCTTATATGATCGGTGCGTTTGTGATCGGGATCGCCCTGCAGGTAGCGGTGACGGAAATCCCTCCGCTGATCATGCTGTTCGGTTCCGTGCGTCTTGGACTGACAGAGTGGGGGCAGCTGATCGCCCTGTCGGCTACGCCGCTGATCGTGCATGAGCTGCTTGTGGCTATCGGTTACGGCAGTCGGTATAAGGAGCAGGAGAAAAAGGAGTGTGCGGAAACAGTCACAGCAGGGCCTGCAGCGCTAAGAGGAGGAGAAACAGGCCGCTGAGCCAGGAAAGGTCGATGCGGAGCACGGAGGAGACCAGATGACCGAAACCGTATCCGGCGCCGAAGAGCAGCAGGTTAAAGAGGGCAGCGAGCAGGAAGAGGGGCAGCAGAGGCAGACGTTCGGTGGTAAAAGCCATTCCTACCAGGACGCTGTCTAATGACAGCGCCAGGGACAGGAGAAGAGCTTCTCTGGCGCTTAAAATCTGCAGATCTTCCTGGTTGGCATCCTCGGGGGAGAGGTAGACGGTAAAGATGATATTGAGCTGCTTGATCTTTAGACCCCAGTTTCTGGTGAGACTGGGGTATTTGCGTGTCAGGAGACGCAGCAGGCTTTCGGTCAGCTTGCTCAGGCCAAGGAGCATCAGCAGCGTAAAGGACAAAAGCGGCAGTGCGGCCTGCGGAAGAAGAAAATAGAGGAACGAACCGATCCGGTTCGCCGCCGTAATAAAAAGTGAGGGTATAAATGTAAGGATCAGGCAGGCCGCAGGCTGCAGCTTTACCCGCTGGGTCCCGTAGGTGAGTCCAGCAGTCAGGGAATCCATGGATACTGCAGTCAGGAAGAGGAGCAGTGCAGGAAGTGCGGTAGACATGACGGGAATACCTCGATTTCAGTTACTATTATTTTATCATACTGTATGGAAAAGGTTCCGCTTTTATAAAGTTGCTGGCTGGCTGCAAATTCTGTTTACGGTCTTTAGAAAAAATGGTATCATTAATTAAGGAGGGTTGCGTATGGAACTTATGTTTATTGGGGCCGACCATGAGGTGACAGGGAGCTGTCATTATCTGCGTGTCGGGGAGAAGAATATTTTAGTTGACTATGGTATGGAGCAGGGGGTCAATGTCTTCGAGAACTGTGAACTGCCGGTGGATCCGGCGCTGATCGACTATGTGTTTTTGACGCATGCGCATGTCGATCACTCGGGGCTTCTGCCTCTGCTGTATGCCAAGGGATTCCGAGGTGGGATCTATGCTACGGTGGCGACCTGCGATCTGTGCAGCATCATGCTCCGTGACTGCGCGCATATCCAGATGCAGGAGGCGGAGTGGAAGAACCGTAAGGCACAAAGAAGCGCAGGAACGGTCATAGAACCATTGTATACGATGGAAGATGCAGACGGTGCGATCAGAAGGCTTGTGCCCTGCGAGTATGACAGGGAAGTGGATGTCTGTGAGGGTGTGAGGATCCGGTTTACGGATATCGGGCATCTGCTTGGGTCGTCCAGCATCGAGGTGTGGGCGACAGAGGGTGAGACGACAAGGAAGCTGGTCTTTTCCGGGGATATCGGCAACAGCAACCAGCCGCTGATCAAGGATCCGAAGTTTACGGAGATCGCTGATTATGTGGTGATGGAATCTACTTATGGCGACAGACTGCACGGTGCGGAGCATCCGGATTATATCGGAGAGCTGGCGCAGATCCTGCAGAGGACCTTTGATCGGGGTGGCAATGTGGTGATCCCGTCCTTTGCGGTGGGCAGGACTCAGGAGATGCTTTATTTCTTGCGGCAGGTGAAAGCGGACAGGATGGTCAAGGGCCATGAGGACTTTGAGGTTTATGTAGACAGTCCGTTGGCGGTGCAGGCTACCGGTATTTTTCAGAAGAATGAGTATGCGTGTTTCGACGAAGAGGCGATGGAGCTGATCAGGCAGGGTATTAATCCACTTACGTTTCCGGGCCTTAAACTGGCGATCACCAGCGACGAGTCCAAGGCGATCAATTTCGATATGGCGCCCAAGGTCATCATATCGGCATCAGGCATGTGTGAAGCGGGTCGTATCAGACATCATCTGAAACATAACCTGTGGCGGCCGGAGTGTACCATCCTTTTCGTTGGGTATCAGGCGATGGGAACACTGGGACGTCATATCGTGGAAGGTGCCAAGGAAGTGAAGCTGTTCGGTGAACATATCGAGATCCGTGCCCAGATCGTGAAGCTGGTGGGCATGAGCGGTCATGCAGACAAGAATGGGCTGCTGCGCTGGATCGAGGGATTTAAGAGTAAGCCGCAGAAAGTATTTGTGGTACATGGTGAGGACAGCGTGTGTAAGCTGTTTACAGAATGCCTGAAGGTGGAACACGGACTGGAGGCCTATGCGCCTTACAGCGGCACACGGTTCGACCTGATCGGCGGCGAGTTTATCTACGAGGCAGCGCCGAAGGCAGTGAAGAAGAAACTCCACGGTATTTCCGATGTATTTGCAAGGCTGCTGGCAAGTGGGCAGAGGCTGCTTGCGATCATACATAAGAATGAAGGCAGTGCGAATAAGGATCTGGCGAAGTTTGCGGATCAGATCAATTCACTCTGTGATAAGTGGGATAGATAGGAAAGGGAATAGAAGGCAAATGAGCGCAGCGGATCATATTTTTATTAGGATGTGTAAGGATATTCTGGAGAACGGAACAAGTACGGAGGGAGAGAAGGTCAGGCCTCATTGGGCGGACGGGACGAAAGCTTATACGGTCAAGAAATTCGGGGTGGTGAACCGGTATGACCTTTCGCAGGAGTTTCCGATCATGACGCTGCGCAGGACGGCGCTTAAGAGCGCTACGGATGAGATGTTGTGGATCTGGCAGCAGAAGTCTAACAATGTGCATGATCTGCACAGTCATATCTGGGATGAATGGGCGGATGAGGACGGCTCCATCGGTAAGGCCTACGGGTATCAGATGGGAGTGAAACATCAATATAAAGAGGGGATGATGGATCAGGTCGATCGGGTGATCTATGACCTGAAACACAATCCCTTCAGCCGCCGCATCATGACGAATATCTATGTGCATCAGGATCTGCATGAGATGAATCTGTATCCCTGCGCCTACAGCATGACTTTCAATGTGACGCAGAAGAAAGGACACGACAGGCTGACATTGAATGCCGTGCTGAATCAACGATCGCAGGATGTACTGACAGCCAACAATTGGAACGTGGTGCAGTATGCAGTGCTGGTGCATATGCTGGCACAGGTGTGCGATATGGAAGCAGGGGAGCTTATGCATGTGATCGCAGATGCACATATTTATGACAGGCATATTCCGATCATCAGGGAACTGATTGAGCGGCCGGTCTACGATGCACCGGTTTTCAGACTGAATCCGGATATTAAGGATTTCTATCAGTTTACGCGTAATGACGTGAGTGTGGAGAATTATGTGACTGGGCCGCAGGTGGAGAATATCCCGGTGGCGATATAGTGTGCTGAAGTCATTTGGAGAAATGTGAACGTGTCAGTACACGGGGTTTCGTCTTTTGAAATTTCGGGAAGATATCGCATGACGGGCGGATTCTGGAATACTTTGTGGTCACAGACAGGAGGAACGTATGAATTTGATTGTAGCGGTGGACAGTAACTGGGCGATCGGCTGTAAGAACAAGTTGTTGGTGAGCATTCCGGCGGATCATAAGATGTTTCGCAAAGAGACTACGGGGAAAGTGGTGGTGCTCGGACGCAAGACACTGGAGACTTTTCCGCAGGGGATGCCTTTAAAGAATCGAACGAATATCATTCTGTCAACAAATCCGGATTATCATGTGAAGGACGCAGTAGTCGTGCACAGTAAGGAGGAGCTGCTGAAGGAACTGGAGAAGTATCGCGATGAGGATGTCTATATCATCGGTGGCGAGAGTGTCTACCGGATGATGCTGCCTTACTGCGATGTGGCGCATGTGACGAAGATCGATCATGTGTATGAAGCGGATGCATATTTCCCGGACTTAGATCAGGACGAAGCGTGGGAGATCACGGCGGACAGCGAGGAACAGACGTATTTTGACATTGCGTATGAATTCGTGAAATATGAGAGGAAGAAATAGCAGTACTTGACTTTTCTTATGAAAAGTATAATATAGTTATGGAGTAGAATGTTTGCTGTGATGGGGGCTCTGGAACGGAGGAGAAGATGGAAAAGAAGAATATCGACTGGGCAAATCTCGGATTCGGCTATCAGGAGACAGATAAGAGATTTGTGGCAAATTACAGAGATGGCGCGTGGGATGAGGGAGCATTGACGTCCGAGGCGAATCTTGTGATCAATGAGTGTGCTGGTGTGTTGCAGTATGCGCAGACTTGTTTCGAGGGGATGAAAGCCTATACGACAGAGGAGGGCCATATCGTTACTTTCCGTCCGGATCTGAATGCACAGCGCATGGAAGATAGCTGTAAGAGATTGGAGATGCCTGTTTTTCCGAAAGATAAGTTCCTGCAGGCGGTGAGTGACACGGTAGCGGCCAATGCGGCGTATGTACCGCCCTATGGGTCAGGCGCCACGCTGTATATCCGGCCTTATATGTTTGCAAGTTCCGCGGTGATCGGTGTAAAGCCGGCGGACGAGTATCAGTTCAGAGTGTTTACTACACCGGTAGGCCCTTATTTTAAAGGCGGTGTGAAGCCGCTGACCCTGAAAGTGAGTGATTTCGACCGGGCGGCGCCGCACGGTACGGGACATATTAAAGCGGGATTGAATTATGCCATGAGTCTGCACGCTATCGTTACGGCTCACCAGGAAGGATACGACGAGAATCTGTATCTGGATGCGGCTACCAGGACGAAGGTGGAAGAGACGGGAGGCGCTAACTTCCTGTTTGTGACGAAGGACAATAAGGTGGTGACACCTAAGTCTGACAGCATCCTGCCTTCGATCACGAGGCGTTCATTAATGGTGGTTGCGAAGGATTATCTTGGCTTGGAAGTGGAAGAGAGAGACATTCCGATTGAAGAAGTTGCAGAGTTTGCAGAGTGCGGCCTTTGCGGTACGGCAGCCGTTATCTCTCCTGTCGGCAAGATCGTGGATCATGGCAGGGAGATCGCATTCCCCAGTGGGATGACGCAGATGGGGCCTGTGACGCAGAAGCTGTATGATACACTGACAGGGATTCAGATGGGTCGGATCGAGGCGCCGGCAGGATGGATCCACGTGATCGTCTAGTCAGTGTGGTGTACTGGTAGATCGTACCGGGATATGTAAGAATGAGACAGAGGGGGATTAGGTTGGAGTGCATTGTATAGGCACGCGATTTGATCCTCCTTTTTTGTCATACGGGATATTCTTTGGATCTCATGCATGATAAATGAAGGCGGCGAAGATATTTTACAGAGGAATTGAAAGGAAAGGACAGATATAATATGGAGGCAATACGGGAACAATATCCTTATTTATATGAGACGCATCTGCATACGGAAGAGTGCAGTGCGTGTGCGCACAGCACCGGGGCAGAGATGGCGAGAGCATGTAAAGAATACGGTTATACGGGGATTTTTGTGACGGACCATAACTGGGGCGGTAATACGGCAGTGGACAGAAGCCTGCCCTGGGAGGAATGGGTGGACCGGTTTGAGCAGGGATATCTCCATGCGGCCGAAGAGGGCGGGAAGATCGGATTGGATGTATTCTATGGCTATGAGGCCGGATACGACGGCACGGAATTCTTGATCTATGGTGTGGACGGGGCGTGGCTGAAGGCGCATCCGCAGATCAGGACGGCGACGGTGGAGGAGCAGTATCGGCTGATCCATAAGGCAGGCGGTCTGGTGATCCATGCACATCCTTTCCGCGAAGCGGGGTATATCCCGGATGTACGGCTATATCCGCAGTGGGTGGATGGTGTGGAAGGGGTGAATGCGACTCATTCCAATTCCGGAAGTATGGCACACAACAATCCGGCTTTTGACAAGAGGGCGATCGCCTATGCCGGACAGCATGAGCTGCCGCTGACTGCCGGATCGGACATCCACACGACGGGATTGCTCGGCGGCGGGATCGCTTTTCGGCGCAGGATCCGCTCGGCGCAGGACTATGCACGGGCCATTTTAAGCGGCGAGGATTATGTGCTGACCAATGGGGAATCGTGGTTCGACAAAACAGGGAATCGGATAACAGATTGTAAGTAGCGTGAGAAACTGCGCCTGCAGGACAGAGGAATGGATGAAAAGAGAGTATAGTGGATTTATGAGGAAGAAGATGTTGAAACGTGCGGCGGGTATTTTGCTGGCATGCGGGCTGAGCCTGGTCAGTCTGACCGGATGCGGGAACGGACAGGGCTTTGGCACGAAACTGGTGCTTACCACCGGATTTGACCGGGATGAGATCTTTCGGATCGAGACAAGCACCTGTTCTCTGCCGGAGATCATGGTGTATCTGACCAATATACAGAACCGGTATGAGAGTGTCTACGGACCTGAGATCTGGGCCACGAACGTGGACGGTGTGACGCTGGAACAGAATGTGAAGGGGATCGCGCTGGCACAGATCGCGCGGATCAAGACGATGAATCTGATGGCGGAGCATTATCAGGTGGAGTTGAACGGTGAGGAGAAGGCTCAGGTAAAGAATGCGGCTGAGGCCTACTACGGTTCCCTCAGCGATACGGAAATAGAGAAGATGGGAATCTCCAAGAAGACGATCGGCGATCTCTATACGGAGTTTGCATTGGCGGAAAAGGTATATCAGTATACGATCAAGGACATCAACCCGGAGATCAGTGACGATGAGGCGAGGACGATCACGGTGGAGCACATCCTGATCAAGACTTATGCGCTGGATGGTACCGGGAAGAAGGTTGAGTATACGGAGGAGGCGAAACAGGATGCCTACAGACTGGCCAGCGAAGTGTTGCGGATGGCGACGGAGGGGGAAGATTTCGACGAACTGATTCGCCGGTATAGTGAGGATGACAAGAGCACGTATTCCTTTGGCAAGGGCGAGATGGATGCCGCCTTTGAGACGGCCGCTTTTAATCTGGGTAAGGACGAGATCAGCGAGGTAGTGGAGACGGAATTCGGATATCATATCATCAAATGTTTGAATACATTTGACAGGGATGAAACGGATGCCAATAAGATCAAGATCGTAGACCAGAGACGGGCAGAAGCTTTTGGCCAGGAGTATGATGCCTATGTGGAGACATTGACGAGAAATCTGAACGAGAATCTGTGGGACAGTGTGGGATTTATTCATGATGAGAATGTGAAGACGATGGATTTTTTTGAGGTGTATACGGAGTATTTCGGGTAGTTGTAAGATGTAACTTGCGGTCAGAGGGAGGAACCCGATGACCGGAGGAGGAAGCGTGACAGAAGGCGGGCAGTGGAGCGTGCCGGAAGAAGGGGAGGGCAGCAGAATGACAGACAATATCAAAGTATATACACAGAGCAGCATTCGGATCGGCAGTCGTGTGGGGAACATTTATCTGGATCCGTTCCAGATGAAGGAGGCGCCTCATGACGCAGCCTATATTTTGATCACCCATGACCATTATGATCACTTCTCACCGGAGGATATTGCTAAGGTTGGCAGAAGTGATACCATACTTATAGTACCGGAGAAAATGGAGATGAAGGCGCACAAAGCGGCCGGATCAGTGGGCCGAATCTGTACGGTGAAGCCGGGGACTTACCATGCATTGGACGGGCTGGAACTGGAGACGGTGCATGCGTATAACCATGTGAAGCCTTTTCACCCCAAAAGCGCGGAGTGGGTAGGATATATCCTGCGGCTGGATGGGAAACGGATCTATATCGCCGGTGATACGGACGTGACGAAGGAGAGTAAGCAGGTACAGTGTGATATTGCCCTGGTACCGATCGGCGGTACGTACACGATGAACGCAAAGAAGGCGGCAGAGCTTGTCAACTGCATCAGGCCGTCTGTGGCGATCCCTACTCATTATGGAAGCATTGTGGGGAAAAAGGAGGACGCAGAGGTGTTCCGGGAGAATGTGAAGGAGCCTGTCAGGGTCGAGATCATGCTGTAAGTTATGGTAAATGCCAGAGTACAATACCAAACAGAAATAGTGAAGATCATGAATAGTGTAACAGCCTGAAATGTCGAAAACAGGCTTTAAAACTTAATATTGGAATTGTCTGAAAAAGAAATGTGTGATATACTCCATTCACGGGAAACCATAGAGCCAAAGGCGGCTTTACCCCTCTTGTATTTTGTGGAGGGTTCAAGTAGCCCTCCGGACAAAGGAAAGGAGGGCGATGCAATGTATGTTACATATCAGGATTTAATCCAGATCGGTATACTCATTGTCGCCCTTGCGAATTT